>NZ_RZRA01000650.1:0-3323 GCF_003998945.1 Mesorhizobium sp. M7A.F.Ca.CA.003.01.2.1
GGTGCCGATGCTGACGCTTGGCCTGCCGACCTCGGCGACGGCGGCGATCATGCTGTCGGCGTTCCAGAGCTACGGCATCAATCCCGGACCACTGCTTTTGACGACCCAGGGCGACCTCGTCTGGGGGCTGATCGCCAGCCTGTTCATCGCCAACGTCATCCTGGTCATCCTCAACCTGCCGCTGATCGGGCTGTGGGTGCGGCTGCTGAAAATCCCGGCGCCGCAGCTCTATGCCGGCATCCTGGTGTTCGCCACGGTCGGCACCTATGGCATTTCGCAATCGCCCATCGACCTCGTCATCCTCTATCTGCTGGGGGCCGCCGGTTTCCTGATGCGGCGGTTCGATTTTCCGACCGCGCCTGTCATCATCGGCATGATCCTTGGGCCGCTCGCCGAAACCCAGTTCCGCCGGGCGATGACTATCTCGAATGGCGACTGGTCCGTGTTCTACACCCACAAACTGTCGCTGACACTGCTGACGCTCGCCTTCATCGGTCTCGCCGGCCCGCATATCTGGGCCTTCATCGAGCATCGTCGTCGGCGCGGACCGGAGCATGTGCCCGGCGATGCCTGATCGATCCCTGATGCCATGACAGAACTGCTTTCCGGTATTCGCGTCCTCGACCTGACCAATGTCCTGGCCGGTCCCTACTGTGCCTATCAGCTGGCGCTGCTGGGCGCCGACGTGATCAAGGTCGAGGCGCCGCAAGGCGGCGACCTCGCCCGCCAGCTCGGCGGCTCGGCAAAGCTGAACAGCGCCGGCATGGGCGCCTCGTTCCTGGCTCAGAACGCCGGCAAACGGTCGGTTGTGCTCGACCTCAAGAAGCAAGCCGATCGCGAGCGCTTTTTCGATCTGGTGGCCAGCGCCGACGCACTGGTGGAGAATTTCCGCCCCGGCGTGATGGATCGGCTGGGGCTTGGCTACGAGGCACTGAAGACGGTCCGTCCGGGCCTCGTCTATTGCGCGATATCGGGTTTCGGCCAGACCGGGCCAATGCGCGACAATCCCGCCTATGACCAGATCATCCAGGGCCTGTCTGGGATCATGAGCATCACCGGCACACCGGAAGCGGCGCCGCTGCGGGTCGGCTATCCCGTCGCCGATACGCTTGGCGGACTGGTCGGCGCGTTCGCCATCGCCTCGGCGCTGGTGCGGCAGAAGACGAGCGGCGAGGGTGCCTTTCTCGACGTTTCGATGCTCGAATGCACACTTTCCGCACTTGGCTGGCCGGTTTCCAACTATCTGACCGCAGGTATCGACCCCATGCCGATGGGCAACGAGAACATGACGGCGGCACCCTCCGGTGCGTTTCGCACCGGCGACGGGCTCATCAACATCGCTGCCAACAAGCAGGAGCAGTTCGTGGCGCTGTGCCGGCTGATCGGCCGGCCGGAATTGGCTTCCGATGTCCGCTATGCAGAGCGCGAGACGCGCAAGCGCAACCGTGCGGCGCTTAAAGTCGAGATCGAGGACGCCCTGGCGGGCGCCTCGGCGGCGGCCTGGGAAGAGACGCTCAATCGCGCCGGCGTGCCTGCCGGCAGGGTGCTGACGATCCCGCAAGTGCTGGCCGAGCCCCAAGTCCTCGAGCGCCAGGTGACCGCGCATTTCGACGATGTGGCTGGCATGAAGAAGCCGCTGACCGTTTTGCGCGGCGGCTTCATGGTCGATGGCGAGGCGCCCTTGCCGACAAAGCCGCCGCCGGCGCTCGGCGAACATATGAGCGAGGTGTTCGCCGACCTGCCGCCCCGCACCAGGACAAAGGCACGCGCATGAGCGGCACGGAGAAGAAGACGGGCCGTGAGCGCGGCGAGGAATGGTGGCAGACCGACATCATCGAGATGCGGCCAGGTGTCATCCGGCTGCGTGGCTACGAGATCCAGGATCTGATCGGCCGCGTCAGCTTTCCGGCTGTCATCTGGCTGATGCTGCGCGGCGAACTGCCCAGCGAGGACCAGGCAGAATTGCTCGGCATTGCCTTGGCTGCCGCCGTCGACCATGGACCGCAGGCGCCATCGATTGCCATCGCGCGCATGGCTGCAACCTGCGGCGTCGGTATCAACAGCGCCATGGCCTCGGCCATCAACGTTCTCGGCGACGTGCATGGAGGCGCCGGCGAGCAGGCGCTTTCCTTTTATGGTGACATTGCCGTGGCGATTGATGCCGGGATGACGCTGAATGAGGCGGTCTCGGCGCGGCTCGACCGGTTCTTCGCCGAGGAGAAGGGCTATGTGCCGGGGCTCGGACATCGCTTCCATCCCGTCGACCCGCGCGCGCCGCGCTTGCTGGAACTGACCCGCGAATTTGCCGCACGCGGTGCCGTCAATGGGCGTTTCGCCGATATCGCCGAAGCGGTCGAGGCGGATGTCGAACGCCGCAAGGGGAAAAAAATACCCCTCAACATCGATGGCGCCACCGCCGTCATCTATGGCGAACTCGGTTTTCCGCCGCCGCTGACGCGAGGGCTTTTCGTGCTGTCGCGCTCGGTCGGCATCCTGGCGCATGCCTGGGAGCAGTCGCAGCAGGCCGAGCGAAACAAGGGGCCGCTGCCGCGCGAGTGGCTGTGGGCCTATACCGGCACGCCGGTGCGGCCGTTTCCCGAAAGCGATGACCCCGGCGAGTGAGGCTCTACGCCTGGTCCACCTGCACAGGGATCTTCAGCGTCTTCACCAACGTTGAAAGATCCGGCTCGTCGATGAGCATGGCCGCATCGGCTGGCGCCAGCCAGGCCCGCTGGCGTCGTTTGGCTTCCTGCCAGTCGGCCAGTTCCTCGCTCACCTCGAGCAGGTAGACGATGACGTCGACGCGGACAAAGCGATTTGCCAGCCGCTTCCAGTAGGAATAGGTGCCCGCCGGCTGCTTCAGCGTCTTGCCGAGCACGCCGGCTTCCTCCTGCGCCTCGATGGTGGCCGCCTTGCGTCCGCTCTTGCCCTTCATCGGCCAGCCCTTGGGGACGATGAAGCGCCTGGTGGTACGCGACGTGACCAGCATCACCTCGATATCGCCACGCGCGGTCAGCCGGAAGGGAATAGCCGCCACCTGGCGGATTCTCTCGCCCTTCTTTGCCTTGCGTACGGCCTTTTTCTTGGTGGCTGCCATTCGTCAATCCAGTCGATGCAATGCCGCATAGCGCGACAAGGCGTCGTTGCAAAACCAAAACTTTCGCATGTGCCAACGACACTCGAAATACATAAGTCGGCTAAATAAACGAAAAAGGCCTTGATGTCAGCGGCAATTGCTCACGGCGGTGGTGCCGATTATCTGTGTCTGGCAGCTTGGCTTGAGCTGCTGCACGACCGGTGGCGGTTGCTGAAAGATCTGGCGG
>NZ_RZRA01000651.1:0-3320 GCF_003998945.1 Mesorhizobium sp. M7A.F.Ca.CA.003.01.2.1
GGCTGAACGAGGTCATAGCCACGGGCGGCGACGCCTTCTACTTCCCGCTGCTCAAGGATGCCGACAAGAGCAAGGCGCAGGAGGTGCTGGCCGAGACGCTGCTCGATCCCAAGACGCAGGTTGCCTTCAATCTGAAGAAGGGTTCCCTGCCGGTGCGCGGCGACGTCGATCTCAACGCGGCGAACGACTGCATGAAGAAAGGCCTCGCCATCCTCGCCAAGGGCGCCGTCATTCCATGGACGGACCAACTGCTTTCGCAGGACACCCAGAAGCAGAAGGAAGACCTTTTCGCCGAATTCTTCGCCAAGCCGGAATTGACCGTCGAAGACGCACAGAAGCGCTTCGCCGACCTCATCGCTTCGGCGGACTGACGCTGGCGGCAAGCCACCTCGCTCCCGGCCTTGCGAATGCAGGGCCGGGAATGCACCGCCCTTACCCAGCCGGCTGACGAGATGAGCAAGAGCGAACGCCCCAACCTTCTGTTCCGCAACCTCAATGCGAAGGTCGCCTCGATCCCGATGATCCTCACCGCCATGGTGGTTTTCGTCGGCGGCACCGTTTGGACGGTGCTCTATTCCTTCACCAATTCGAAGCTCTTGCCGCGGCTGAATTTCGTCGGGCTCGACCAATATTACCGGCTGTGGGCGACGCCGCGCTGGCTGATCTCGATCGAGAACCTGCTGATCTACGGCGCGATCTCGCTGGTGTTCTCGCTGGTCATCGGCTTCCTGCTTGCAGCACTGCTCGATCAGAAGATCCGCTTCGAGGACACGTTGCGCACCATCTTCCTCTATCCTTTCGCGCTCTCCTTCATCGTCACCGGCCTGGTCTGGCAGTGGCTGCTCAATCCGGATTTCGGCATCCAGCATGTGGTCCGTGACTTAGGCTGGACGAGCTTCAGCTTCGACCCGCTCTACAATTCCAGCATCGTCATCTACGGCATATCGATCGCGGCGCTGTGGCAAGGCACAGGGCTCATCATGTGCCTGATGCTGGCTGGCCTGCGCGGCATTGACGAGGACATCTGGAAGGCGGCGCGGGTGGATGGGATCCCGATGTGGAAGACCTATCTGTTCATCGTCATCCCGATGATGCGGCCGGTCTTCATCACCACGCTCGTCATCATCGCTGCCGGCATCGTCAAGGTCTATGACCTCGTCGTGGCCCAGACCAGCGGCGGCCCAGGCATCGCCTCCGAAGTGCCGGCCAAATACGTCTACGACTATATGTTCTTCGCCCAGAACCTCGGCCAGGGCTTTGCTGCCTCGACCATGATGCTGCTCTCGGTGGTGATCGTCATCGTGCCCTGGGCCTATCTCGAGTTCGGGCGGCGCAAATGAGCATGGCAGACATCACCGCTCAAGCAAGCACCGCCGCCGGCGCGCGCCAGGGCATCACCGATCCCTACGGCCCGAAGCCGCGCCGCGTGATTTCGCGCCGCAACGTCTTCCTATACGGCACATTGTTCGTCATGGCGGTCTACTACCTCTTGCCGCTCTACGTCATGGTCGTCACCTCGCTCAAGGGCATGCCGGAGATCCGGCTCGGCAACATCTTCTCACCGCCGCTCGAGATCACTTTCGAACCGTGGGTCAAAGCGTGGTCGACTGCCTGCACCGGCCTTAACTGCGACGGGCTCTCGCGCGGCTTCTGGAATTCGGTGCGCATCACCGTGCCGTCAGTGCTGCTGTCGATCGCCATCGCCTCGGTGAACGGTTATGCACTGGCCAATTGGCGCTTCAAGGGCGCCGATACGTTCTTCATCATCCTGATCGTCGGCGCCTTCATTCCCTACCAGGTGATGATCTATCCGATCGTCATCATCCTGCGCGAGATCGGCCTCTATGGCAGCCTCAGCGGGCTGGTGATCGTCCATTCCATTTTCGGCATGCCGATCCTGACGCTGCTGTTCCGCAATTATTTCTCCTCGATGCCGGAGGAGCTGTTCCGGGCGGCACGTGTCGACGGTGCCGGCTTCTGGGGCATCTTCCTGCGCATCATGCTGCCGATGTCGCTGCCGATCTTCGTCGTCGCCATCATCCTGCAGGTGACCGGCATCTGGAACGACTTCCTGTTCGGCGTCGTCTACACCCGCCCCGACACCTATCCGATGACGGTGCAGCTCAACAACATCGTCAATTCGGTGCAAGGCGTGAAGGAGTACAACGTCAATATGGCCGCAACCATCCTGACCGGGCTTGTGCCGCTCATCGTCTACTTCATCTCCGGCAAGCTTTTCGTACGTGGCATCGCCGCCGGCGCGGTGAAGGGGTGATGGCGATGACGGCAGCCAACGATACCAGCGTTTCGATCCAGGACCTGTCGCTGAATTTCGGCGCGGTGACCGTCCTGGAGACGCTCAATCTGGATGTCGCCGATGGCGAGTTCATCGTGCTGCTCGGGCCGTCCGGCTGCGGCAAGTCGACCTTGCTCAACTGCATTGCCGGCCTGCTCGACGTTTCCGAAGGCCGCATCTTCATCAAGGGCAAGAACGTCACCTGGGAAGAGCCCAAGGACCGCGGCATTGGCATGGTGTTCCAGTCCTATGCGCTCTATCCGCAAATGACGGTGGAGAAGAACCTGTCCTTCGGGCTGCGTGTCGCCGGCACGCCAAAAGAAGAGATCGCCAAGCGGATCACGCGGGCGGCTGAAATCCTGCAGATCGAACCGCTGCTGCAGCGTAAGCCGGCCGCACTTTCCGGCGGCCAGCGCCAGCGCGTCGCCATCGGACGGGCGCTGGTGCGCGATGTCGACGTGTTCCTGTTCGACGAGCCGCTGTCCAATCTCGACGCCAAGCTGCGCGCCGAACTGCGCGTCGAGATCAAGCTGCTGCATCGCAAGCTGCAGAACACCATGATCTACGTCACCCACGACCAGATCGAGGCGATGACGCTGGCCGACCGCATCGCGGTGATGAAGGGCGGCGTCATCCAGCAACTCGATGCGCCGCAGACCATCTACAACCGTCCGGTCAACCGCTTCGTCGCCGGCTTTCTCGGTTCGCCCGCAATGAACTTCGTCGATGGCCACCTGGAAGACGCCGACGGCGGCTGGCGGTTCGCGGCCGGGGATATCAAGATCCCGCTCGGCACTTACGACTTTGCCAAGCCTCCGGCTCCCGGCCCCGTCACATTCGGTATCAGGCCCGAGCATGTCAGCCTGAACAGCGGCACCGGCTGGCCGTTCTCGATGGCCGCCAATGTCGAGGTGGTCGAACCCATGGGCTCCGACACGCTGGTCTGGCTGAAGCTTGCCCAGCAGAATTTCAGCGTCCGAGTGACCTCGGAACGCACGCCCAAGAACGACGAGGCGGTGACGCT
>NZ_RZRA01000652.1:0-3319 GCF_003998945.1 Mesorhizobium sp. M7A.F.Ca.CA.003.01.2.1
ATTCGGAGCAGGATCATGCGACCGGGCGGTGGGGTCCGGTCTGGGGTCTTTGCGTCGAGAAGTCGTCTTTGCGCGAGGAAAGTCCTGGCCGTCCGAGTTCTAGACAAGATTGTTCGTTGTGTGTGCCCTCCCGCGGAGCGTGTGGCGGCGCTCGTACAGAACGACAGGAAGCATTCCATGGAACTTCTCGAACTCGAATTCTCCCGCGAAATCCATCCGGTGGATGTTATCGAGCAGGTGGCCCACAACAACGACTGGTCTTTCGAGCGGGCCGGCGACGACGAGATTTCGATCTCGGTTGCCGGAAGCTGGACCGACTATCACGTCTCCTTTTCGTGGATGGAGGATTTCGAGGCGCTGCACCTGGCCTGCGCCTTCGATATCAAGGTGCCGGAGACCCGCACGCTGGAAGTGATGCGGCTCTTGTCGCTGATCAACGAGCAGATGCTGTTTGGCCATTTCGACCTCTGGGAGCAGGAGGGCGCGATCATGTTCCGCCAGTCGCTGCTGCTGGCCGGCGGGGTCGAGCCGTCGAGCCAGCAGGTCGAAGTGTTGCTGTCGTCGGCGCTGGAAGCCTGCGAATGCTATTTCCAGGCATTCCAGTTCGTCGTCTGGTCGGGAACCTCGGCCAAGGATGCCCTGGCCGGTGTGCTGTTCGAGACCTACGGCAACGCCTGAGTCCCCGTTAAGGCAGACAAGACCAAGATGAGTTCGAACACCGAGCGCAAGCCCGAGATCAGTTTTGCCGATTTCGATCGTGTCGACATCCGCGGCGGCACGATCGTCGAGGCCGAGCCGTTTCCCGAGGCGCGCAAGCCCGCGTTCAAGCTGAAGATCGATTTCGGCGCCGGCATCGGTATCAAGAAATCGTCGGCGCAGATCACCAAATACTATACACCGGAGACGCTGATCGGCCGGCAGGTGTTCGCGGTGGTCAATTTCCCGCCGCGCCAGATCGGTCCATTCATGTCGGAAGTGCTCACTCTCGGCTTTCCCGACGAAGAGGGCGCCGTGGTGCTCGGCGCGATCGAGCGTAAGGTGCCGGATGGCGGGCGGTTGTTTTAGGGTCTCAACTGGGGATCGGAATCCCCCGCGAACCGGGATGGATTGATAATCCTTTCGGCAGATGCTTCAGCATGAATTTCATGCCATGTCGTGACAGGAGTGTCGCGCGTGGACATCATCCGCTTTTCCTGTCCGCGTCGACCAATTTCCTTATTCTGTAAAATTTGAACTGTTTGCCTTCGGCGATTAATTCAAGGTTGCCGTGTCGTGGCGGGCTGCGCTCCGGCGCGATTACCAGCAGATAGTCAAAGTCACGGGTCCAATGCGCTGCATACGCTGCCTCGACCGGTGGTAAAGCACCGGCGGCGTAGGCCTCCAGCTCAGACATCGGGATAGGCCCGCCTTGCGGTACGGTCAGGTTTGCCACTTCCGGCCGGGGCCTCACCGGCTGTTTTCCCGGATAGGTGAACAGCGTTGGCATCAGTGCATTGCGTGTGACTACAGCCAACGCGGCAGCATTGTACATTGGATAAAGGAGCAGATTCGTTGGCGGGTCGTCTGGGAGGCCATTCTGGCCGGTAAGGATTCGCGAACCCATTGGAATGGCGTCGAACGCGGTCATAAGGGCACGATATTCGCCGCGGCACGACAATTGGGCCCAGATCGCGATGCCACTGTTTGCAAGCCCGGCGCCAAACGCCAGCGCGACGAGAAGTGTTCCACGCGAGCCTTGCGGACGCTTGATCGTGACGAAGGCTGGCAGGATCAGAACAAGCGCCAGAAGGACGCGCCCGTCGACAAAGGCCGTGTCCGCAACGCGAAACGGCATGAGAATGAACAGGCACAAGAGCCCAAAGCCTATCCAGCAGCCGACGCGAGAGACCGCCACCATCCTGTGCTTCACCGCAAGGTAACTGAGAATGACCAGCACCACGGTCACGGCTGAGGAAGTGTATCTGCTGAAGCCGTTGACTTGAACCAGCGCCAACAATTTCGCCGACAGGGCCCATTCGGTTCCTTCGCCACCCACTTTGCCGCCGTAGGCGAGCGCCAGGGCGCCAACTGCGACGACCGGAGCAGCCATTCCGGCAACCAGCAAGATCGTGCGTTTCCAATTCTCAATATGGTCTGGCCAGCGGGAGAGTTCGTACAGCCCCACCACAATGCCATACAGGCCGAGGGCAAATAGGTGAGAGATATACAGAACCACGACGAAGACGGCGTGGATCGCAAGGCGCAGCGGCAAAGGTCTTTCCGCAAGCCAAATCCAAACCGCGATGGACCAAAGAACGATCCCGAGTCCAAATTCAAAATTCACGAATCCGAAAGCGAAAGGCATGGCGTAGAGGAAGAGCGAAGCGACGAAGCCGCTGAGGATCACACGCCCCTGTGCGGCCGCTCCGACGGCCATTGCCCCGCTGACGACCAGCATTTGCGAGACTAGATAGAAAAGCTTTGATGCCAGCTCGATCCCGATCAAGCGCCCAGCGAACGGGACGACGAGATCCATGGCTAGATTAGGGTAGGGTGCCCACGCGGCTTCATAGTAGGGATGGGCTTCGGGCGTACCGGCGCGCATCAGGATCGACATTCTTGCGAGATG
The DNA here is from genome assembly GCF_003998945.1 of Mesorhizobium sp. M7A.F.Ca.CA.003.01.2.1. NCBI lineage: Bacteria > Pseudomonadati > Pseudomonadota > Alphaproteobacteria > Hyphomicrobiales > Phyllobacteriaceae > Mesorhizobium > Mesorhizobium sp. M7A.F.Ca.CA.003.01.2.1. The sequence goes on from NZ_RZRA01000652.1 coordinate 2,609, forward strand.
ATTTGGATAGTCTGCCATAGCGGGTATGTCGACGAGCAGTACGGGCAAGAAAGCCACCACCAGCAGAACTATCAGCAAGATACCTTCTGGCCTGATGAAATGGCTCGTGTAACTGTTGATTTTGTTGCTGGCTGTTGCTTCGAGCATGCCACAATGTAGGTAGAAATGGTAAATTTTGAGTCGCCGACAATTATCAATCTGACTTGGTCATGGCTCCGAAGTCGCACAATACGTCACGCCGAACCATCCCTTTGAAACAAGGTGCCGTGGCAGACTAACGGTTGATTGTGCGTCGCCGCGCTTTGTCATCCGTGGCGGTGTGTCAGCTTCGCCCTTGGATAACGAAAAGCACGATCAGGCCGCCAGCTTTCGCCGTGTGCCCAGTGCTTCCTCGACCGTATCGAGGAACATTTCCGCACAGGCCTTCCAGCTATAGCGCATGGCGCGTTCGCGGGCTTCGGCACGGTCGACGTTGAGCGCGGCGAGTGAGGCCTCGCGCAAATCGTTGGAGACCGCGCCGCCAAAACCATCGCCGACAATGTCGATCGGCCCGGTCACCGGATAGGCGGCAACCGGCGTGCCGCTGGCCAGTGCCTCGATGATGACGTTGCCGAACGTGTCGGTGCGGCTCGGGAAGACGAAGACGTCGGCCGACGCATAGATCTCGGCCAGTTCGTCGTTGGGGCGATGGCCGAGGAAATGCGCTTGCGG
>NZ_RZRA01000653.1:0-3312 GCF_003998945.1 Mesorhizobium sp. M7A.F.Ca.CA.003.01.2.1
TTGCCGGTCCATCGCCTGCAGGAGATGGCAAAGAGGGCCGCACGTGCTTGAGGCGGAATTCGACCAGTTTGCGCGGGAATATCAGGAGCAGCATGCCGCAAGCATAAGGCTGAGCGGCGAAAACCCGGATTTCTTCGCCAGGTACAAGATCGACGACGTCGCCGCGACGCTGCGGCGGGCCGGTGTCAAACCGCGACGAATACTGGATTTCGGCGCCGGCGTCGGCAATTCGCTCGGCCATATGCGCAACGCGTTTCCCGACGCGGAGATCACCTTGCTCGATCCTTCGCGGGAATCGCTCGACATCGCCAGCAAGCGCTTTCCCGGCCAGGCCGCCTTCACGCATTTCGACGGCAAGACAATTCCCTTTGCCGACGGCAGCTTCGACCTGGCCTTCGCGGCCTGCGTCTTCCACCATATCCCCGAGAACCTGCAGATCGGACTGTTCGCCGAGATCGGCAGGGTGCTGGCCTATGGCGGCAGCTTCTTCGTCTTCGAACACAATCCTTGGAACCCGCTGACCACGCACGCGGTGAGGAACTGTGCCTTCGACGAAAACGCGGTTTTGATAAATTCGCGCGAGATGCGCGGGCGCATGGCCGAGGCGGGCCTTGCCAATACGAGGATCGTCTACCGGATTTTCTTTCCTCGGATGCTTGCGAGACTGAGGCCGTTCGAGCGCTTCCTCACCAAGGTACCTGTCGGAGCCCAATATTTTGCGCATGTGGTCAAGCCTGCCGTTTGACTTCCCGAGGATGCTGCGATTTGGCGCCGTCGGTCTGTTGAACACGGCGCTGGGATACGCGGTCATTCTGGCCGGGCTTGCGCTGGGTCTGGGCGACATCCTTGCCAACGCCACGGGCTATGCCGCCGGCCTTGTCCTCGGCTTCTTCCTCAACCGCCAATGGACCTTCAGCAGAGCCGATGGCTTCAAGCCCGGGACCGCGCTGCGCTATGGGGGTGTCTTTCTGGTCGCCTACAGCATCAATCTGGCCGTCGTAATCGCCGCCCGTTCAGCAGGCATCGTCGAAAACCCGCTGGTCCACCTCGCGGGAATCTGCGTCTATTCGGTTGTTTTCTATCTTGGCTCGGCTCGCTTCGTGTTTGTGGGGCGTGGGGACGACAGCACCGACCGCACAGTTCGGGTGGCCGACAAGCCTCGGCGGCAGCCCGCCAATCCAACACCTTGAACACCCAACTGTCACCGGAACCGATTAGAGGCGGCGCAGCATGAACGACGCTCAGGCCAGTGCGGCGGCCGCGACATACAACGAGCGGAGCAGGCTGATCTTCTGCCTGCTCGCGGCCTTGGCGATGGCGGGTGCGTTGGGTGCCCAGGCAGGCGCCACCCTGCAGGATCCCGACAGCTGGTGGCAAGTGAAGGTCGGTCTGGATTTCCTGACTAACCGGACATTTCCGACCGTCGATCCCTATTCCTACACGTTTGCCGGCCAGCCCTGGATTGCCAAGGAATGGCTGGGGCAGGTCCTGCTGGCTCTTGCCTACCGGGCGGGCGGCTGGAACGGGGTCGTCAACGCGATCATCGCCTCGATCTCCCTGACGGTTTTCCTGATGGGGTGGTTTCTCAGCGCATGGCTGAAGCCGATCCTGGCGATTACACTGGCGTTCGCCGCGGTGTTCCTGATCAACCCGATCTTCACGGCGCGTCCGCATGTCTTCACCTTCCCGATCATCGTCATCTGGACAGCGGTCCTCTTCGGTGCGGCAAGGGAAGAACGGGCGCCGCCCTGGTGGCTGCTTGTGCTGGTCGTATTATGGGCGAACCTGCACGCCACCTTCACCTTGAGCTTCGTCATCGCGGCTTTCGCCGGTCTCGATCTGCTGGCGCGCACGGGCCTGTCGAAACCGTCCCTGCTGGCGAAGTGGATCGCGTTCGGCCTGCTTTGCCCGCTGGTGAGCCTGATCCACCCCTACGGCGTCCAGGCCATCCTCGCGACGCTCGCCGTGGCCTACGGCAATGAGGCGGTGTCGCTGATCATGGAATGGAAACCGTTCAGTCAGCCGGACAGTCCTGTCCAGGAAGCGGCGATGCTGCTGGCGCTTTTCGGGCTTCTGGTGTCCCGGTTGCGAATTGGCTGGGCCAAGGCGTTGTTCGTCGTCTTCACCCTGCATGTCTATCTCGCCCATGTGCGCTTCATGTATCTGTTCTTCCTGCTGATTCCGCTGGTGATGGCGGCCGAGGTCGCACAGCAATATCACTCGCTTTCAGCCACCGCATGGCTGGCCGAAAAGCGCGACGGGCTGGAGAGATTCTTAGCCAGACGGTTCTACGCCATCTGCGGCACGGCAGCCGTTCTGCTGATCGGCGGGATCGCCGTGCTCGGCAGCGCCTATCAGGTCGCGCCGAGCCCGAAGACATCGGCCAGCGGGGCGCTGGCCTTCGCGCAAAGCCATCATCTGTCCGGCAATGTGTTGAATTCCTACAATTTCGGCGGCACGCTGATTTTCCATGGGTTCAAGACCTATATCGACGGACGGACGGACCAGCTGTTCCTGGGCGGCTTCACAAAGAGCGACAACGACACCGGACGCGGAGACGGCAAGCCGCTCCTCGAAGCCCGCCTGAAGAAATACGCAATAGATTGGGCGCTGCTGTCGGCCGACGACAGCCGGATTCCCTTCTTCGACCAGTTGGGCTGGAAACGGGCCTACTCGGACGATTACGCGGTAATCTATCTGCCCGGCGCCTGATCCTGTGCGTTCCTGGCGGATTTCGCGACAGCCAATATATGCCTTGACACCCATGTTGCAGCGCAGCAAAATTGCTGCCTGAGGGTAAGCCTGTGAGACCGACGAGCCGGGATTTTCAGCACGACCGAAGGCATCGCCGCATGAGCGTGTCGGGTGCGGCCGCACGGATCATGGTGGTCGCGCGCGAGCCGGCCGGATGAACTACCGGCGCGACATCGACGGCCTGCGGGCCGTTGCGGTGCTGCCCGTCGTGCTCTTCCATTTCGGCGTGTCCGCCATTCCTGGCGGCTTCACCGGTGTCGACATCTTCTTCGTCATATCGGGCTATCTGATCAGCGGCAGCCTGCTCGATGATCTTGAGCGGGGCCAGTTCTCGATCGGCCGCTTCTACTGGCGCCGCGCCCGGCGCATCCTGCCGGCGCTGACCTTCGTCATCCTGCTCTCGAGCATTGCCGCCTGGTTCATCCTTCTGCCTTCGGATCTCCACGAATTCAGCCTTAGCGTGATCGCCGCCGCGACCTTCTGGTCGAATATCTATTTCTGGAGAACGATGAACTATTTCTCCATCGACGCAGAACTGCGGCCGCTCCTGCACACATG
>NZ_RZRA01000654.1:0-3308 GCF_003998945.1 Mesorhizobium sp. M7A.F.Ca.CA.003.01.2.1
GTCCCGGCCTTGGCGATCTGCGGGTTTCCGGCAACGAATCCGAAAGCCAGCATGGCCAGAGCGACCGCAACCCCCGTGGTGCCCAGCAGCAGTGCCTTTTTCATCGTTCCTGTTCCTTCTGCCTGTTTTCCGGTCTGGCTATGTCGTGGCGCGGGGCCGGAAGGTTCACTTGATCTTGGTTGATGGCTTGTAGTTTATGATATCCTGGGCGCGAAGCCAGCGCGGCTCGCCGCGTTTCATCTGCTGCTGCGCCCGCATGGCGAAAATCTTCGCATCCTTGTAGTTGCCGGAATAGAAATGGCTTTCAGCGGTGGCAAGTTCAGCGCCAGGTATGTCGCCCAACTCGCCATAGGCCTGCGCCAGATAGCGATATCCGGCTGAATTTTCCTTGTCGCGACCGAGGCCATTGTTGATCTGCACGACGGCTTTTTTGAGGGAGTCGGGCGTGCCGACGGCCATCAGCGCCTGGCCCACGGACACTGGCAGCAGACCGGACCGAGCCGAATCGAGGCTGACCGCCTTGGCATAGGCGTCCGCGGCTTCCTTGGGTTTGTTGGCTTTCATCAGGATGTCGCCGCGCAGTTCCTGGAAGTAGGCATTCTTCGGTTGCGCTTTGATCAGTGCATTGGTCTTGGCGAGGGCGGCGGCGATGTTGCCGAACAGGTAGGTCGACTGGGCGTCGCCGTACTGGGCGGCGAGGGTTCCTTGCATCTTTCGCATCAGCCGGGACGCGGCCGCCTGGCCTTCCATGTAAACGGCGATCTTCACCCGCATCATGTCATGGCGCTGCTGCAGCGCGGGCGGGTCCGGCCTGTCGACATTGGGGTCCTGTTTCACCAGCACTTCGAGATTGGCGATGCGGTCCTGCGGCATCGGATGGCTGATCCGATACGGATCGACCTGGGCGCCCGAAAGCGAAAGTGCGGTCTGGAAGCGGCGGAATGTCTTCAGCATGCCCATGCCGGACTGGCCGGTGGCGTTGAGATAGGTGATCGCCGAGCGGTCGGCCGTCATCTCCTCGGTGCGCTGATAGGCGAGGATGCTGCGCTGTGCCATTTCGCCGCCGCCGGCAGCCACGCCCATGCCGGCGCCGGCGAGACCGCGGCTGCTGGTTGTGGCACCGGCGACAATGGCGCCGGCGCCAAGCAATGTCGCGATGACGGCCATCGTCTTGGCTCGTTCGAGCTGGTCGCGCAGCTTCTGCTGGTGGCCGCCGGCAATATGACCGGCTTCGTGCGCGATGACGCCGATGATCTCGTTGGGCGTTTCAGCCGTCATCAGCGCGCCGGTGTTGATGAACAGCCGACGCCCGGTGACGAAGGCGTTGAAACTCTGGTCGTTGACCAGGACGATGTCGATGCCGTCATTCGCCAGGCCGGCCGCCCTGAAGATCGGCCGCGCGTAATCGCGCACCAGCGCCTCGATCTCGGCGTCGCGCACCACCGGCACGTTCTGGGCGAAGGCGCTGACCGAGCTCGACATTGCAACGGCAACGCCAAGCGAAAGCGTCGCGAAGACGCGCGCTGCCTGGGCAATCGTCGATCTGGGTCGGCTCAACATGATGTGTCCACTGGTAGACGAGCGGGCGAAAGATGAAAAGTCGGCGCCGGAAACTTCCTCAACTTGTGATCCTCACATCAATCGGGCATTTGTGCGGCACATGCGCCAGTGCCTGGCGCCGTCAGTCATCGGGAATACTGGTTAAATGGTCGTTTCGCTCTCACGCCGCGGCAATGTCGAGCCCTTCCATGCGATGGACATTCTGGCAGAGGCAAACCGGCTGAAGTCCCAGGGCGTGCCGGTTGTTTCGATGGCCGTCGGCCAACCCTCCGATCCCGCACCGGTTCTGGTTCGCGCCGCAGCAGCCAAGGCGCTGCAGGATGGGCGCATCGGCTACACCGACGCGCTCGGACTGGCAGGTTTGCGCAAGGCGATAGCCGGACACTACGCCGATCACTATGGGCTTGATATCGAGCCCGGCCGGATCGCGGTGACCACCGGATCGCCGGCCGCCTTCAATCTTGCCTTCCTGGCGATGTTCGATCGGGGTGACCGCGTCGCCATCGCGGCACCCGGTTACCCTGCCTACCGCAACATCATGGCCGCACTCGGCATAGAGGTGGTCGAGATCGAGCTCGGCGACGCCGCCTACCTGCATGCCGGCCATTTGGAAGCCGCGCATCGTGAAAAGCCGCTGAAAGGCGTTCTCTTCGCCAGTCCCGCCAATCCAACCGGCGCGGTCATACCAGCCGATGAACTGGCGGCTCTGGTAAGGACGGCACAGGACCTCGGCATCGCCGTCATCTCCGACGAAATCTATCACCGGCTGGCCTATGCCGCCCCCGACACCACGGCACTTGCCTATGGCGGCGATGTGACGGTGATCAATTCCTTCTCCAAATATTACTGCATGACCGGCTGGCGAATCGGCTGGATGGTGCTGCCGCAGGAACTGGTGCGGCCGGTCGAGCGCGTCGCCCAGAGCCTCTACATCTCGCCGCCGGAGCTATCGCAGATTGCCGCGATCGAAGCGTTCAGGGCGACCGAGGAACTGGAGGCGGTAAAAGGCCGCTACGCCTGGAATCGCGAGCTCTTGATGAAACGCCTGCCGGAACTCGGCTTTCCGCTGGCGGCGCCCATGGACGGCGCCTTTTATGCGTTCTGTGACGTCACCAGGCATACCAATGACAGCATGGCCTTCGCGCGAAAGATGCTGGCCGAGGCGCATGTTGCAGCAACGCCCGGCCGCGACTTCGACACTCAGGCTGGGCACCGGACCATGCGTTTCTCCTACGCCGGCAGCCACGACGACATGGTCGAGGCAATGGTGCGCATCGAACGCTGGTTGAGGTAGCACCATGCCGGAACTTGAACAGGCCCCCAAACTTGATCGGGCATTGGCCGAAGTCGCCGCCGAAATGGCCGAGCGCACCGATCGCGGCGACGTCGCTTCCTACATTCCGCAGCTGGGCAAGGTCGATCCGAAGAAGTTCGGCATCGCGGCGGTCACCAATGACGGCCGCGTGCTGATGGCCGGCGATGCCGACCAGGCATTTTCCATCCAGAGCATCTCGAAAGTGTTCACGCTGACACTGGCGCTCGGCAATGTCGGTGACGCGCTTTGGCAGCGGGTAGGCCGCGAACCGTCAGGCAATCCATTCAACTCGATCGTGCAGCTCGAGCATGAGAACGGCATTCCGCGCAACCCGTTCATCAATGCCGGCGCCATTGTCATTTCCGACATCCTGCTTGCCGGCCACCAGCCGCGCGAGGCGATCGGCGAAATCCTGCGCTTCATCCAGTTCCTC
>NZ_RZRA01000655.1:0-3304 GCF_003998945.1 Mesorhizobium sp. M7A.F.Ca.CA.003.01.2.1
CTTCAAGGATACGAAGACGTCCGCCGCAAGCCTGGAGCCAGCATGTCGGCGTAGGGCCGTTGCATGCGTCGACCTGCTTTGCGGATCTTCATGCGGGCGCGCTAAACAAGATGTGTTTCGCCTGATAATGCGAGGCCATCTATGATCGATTCTCGCGGCAATACCGCAAGAAATCGCCATTCGCTTCGACAGGAGAATTGATCCGGTGCGGTTGAGATCTGTTTGTCTGGGCGTCGTCGCCAGCTTTTTCGTCGCCGTCATCGCCGTGACGGTGTCGGCTCGATCCTTTGCCGCATCATCTGACGTTCCGGCCTGGTTGCAGGCTCATGTCGGCAACAGCGAGGGCCAGATCTCACAAATTGTCCTCGAACGAGCCCGCGCGCTTTATCGGAAGAAGGTCGCCCAAGGGGCCGTCAAGAACCCCTGCTACTTCGCCATGGATGCGACACGCCCCAGCGATCTGGGCAATGGCGTGCTCGGCCGCCGCTACTACGTCATCTGCGAGGCCAGCGAGTCCTTCCGCGCGATTTCGTCGGGTCATGGCAGCGGGCGGAATCTGAAGGGCGTCGTCGATTTTTCGAATGGCAAGCGGTGCGCTAGGAACTTCGGCAATGCGATGGATTCATCGTTGACGGCCGGCGGCGCCTATATGACCCGCGAGGCGAAAACCTCGTTCAAGGGTTATTACCGCACTGGTGCGAAACGGGACGTGGCTTTCCAGCGCACCTTCATCCAGTTCGACGGCGAAGGCGAAGCCGCGAACGCCAGGCAGCGGGTGATCGGCGGCCACGCGGCCCAGGTGCTGCACGGCCTGTGCCTGCGCAAAAATCCGAACAGCTCGCATGCCGACCATGACGGCTTCGTACCGTTCGGCAAGCTGGTGGATTATGCCGGCGGCCGCAGCAATGGCTGCACCAGTTGGTCGCCGGCGGATGCGCAGCAGATTATCCCGATGGTCAAGGACAATCCGACGACGCTCTACATCTACCCGGAATCGCGCGACATCGCCGCGGTCGCAGCCAACCATTCACAGCCGGGCGCCTATTGGAACGCGTCCTGCCTGAAGGAAATCGGCACACCGAAATTCTGGCCGCGAAAGACCCTCGAGCCGATCATCGCCCAATACAGGAAGGATCATCCGGCACCGCCGCCGCAGCCAGTGCCGATTTGCACGCAGCCGTGACGTCCGCTTCGGCATGCGAACCATGCGCATTGATCAGCAACCCGTCGTGAACCGGTATCGATCCCGATCTCCGAGGTTTGCCAGCGTCTGACTCCCCGCGCGTCGTCGATGTCGGCAAGCCAAAGGCTGGGATAGGTTCATTTGTAACCTCGGCGCGTTGGTCCCCAGAGACAACGCGCGCCCATGGCGCGGGCGGCCGCCGCCGAGAAGGCCGCCGAAACGAAAGGCGCATCCGGTCGTTCCGCCGCCGCGCGCAAGGCAGTGCGGACCAAGGGTACCCGCGGCAGGAAGGAAGCGGCACAGAAGGCTGCCAGAACGCGAACACATCACGCTTACATTGAACGTCTTCTTCGAGGACTGGCGCTCCGGGTGACGACTATGATCGAGAGGCGATCACATGGGTAATCGCCTGCGCCTCGCATCTTCCCGCCGCGTTGTATGTCGCGAACGGATCGGGAGTGGCTGAATGCTCCTGGCGAGGAGAGTTCCCGGTGCCGTGCCAGGCCGATTGGTTGGAACCAACGGCCTGCTCTCCAGTTAGAAAGCCAGCAAGTCTGGTTGTAGCCTTGCCGCCATGTGACCGACGGTTTCAAGGCCGCCGATTGAGCTTCGGAAGCGTGGAGAGCACGCTTGATGGAGAAAATCATGAACCAATGGTCAAATGCCAAGCTCTGTGACGTAGCAAATCTGGTCCTCGGAGCAATTCTCTTCTTCTCTCCATGGATATTCGCCTTCGCGGCAGGGACACAGTCCCAGAATGCCATGGGCAGCGGCATCGTGATTGTCGTGCTTTCGGTTGCCGCCCTCTTCGCCTTTGCTGTCTGGGAGGAATGGCTGAACCTCGTTGTGGGTCTTTGGGTAGTCGTGTCTCCCTGGGTGCTTGGATTCCAGGCAACCACAGCCATGGGCGTGCATGTTGTAATCGGCGTTCTGGTCGCGGTTCTGGCTGCGATCGAGCTGTGGATGATGAACCAGAACCCGCCGACGCAGTCTACGGCCTAGCAGGACTGGGCGTCCTTGCGGCGGCCTGATCGTGACGGATTGGCCGCCGACAAATTGGCATCCCGCTGGGTCGCCGATGATGGTGGAAAATCATCTGACGGTGGCCCGCCGGGAGGCCAGCGTGCCTGCCGCCGCAACCTCGGCTGCACAGCCGCTGACGACAGCCCTGCAGACAGCGTCGCCGAAAGCCAGACAACAGGAGGTATGCCGACATGAAAGCAATCCGCATCCACGCTTTTGGCGGACCTGAGGTTCTTTCGATCGATCAGGTCCCCTCGCCTCAGCCCCTTGACGACGAGGTTGTGCTCAGGGTCCGCGCCGCAAGCGTCAATCCGATCGACTACAAGACCCGCGAAGGGTCGGTGAGCGAGACCCTGCCGGTCACGCTCGGGCGCGACGTATCCGGCACGGTGGAAATATGCGGTACGCGGGCGCATACGTTGAAGAAGGGCGACCCGTTGTTTGCGATGCTTGGTCATGACCGGGGCGGCAATGCCGAATATGTCGTGGTCAAGGCGACGGAGGCGGCTGCCAAACCGGATCGTCTAAGCCATGTCGAAGCCGCGGCGGTGCCGCTTGCCGGCATCACCGCATGGCAAGGCCTTTTCGATCATGGCGGCCTCAAATCCGGACAACGGGTTCTCATCCATGGCGGCGCCGGCGGCGTCGGTCATCTGGCGATCCAGCTGGCCAAGGCCGCGGGCGCGTTCGTCGCGACAACCGTTTCCGCCGAGGACGTCGTTTTCGTGCGTGAGCTTGGCGCCGATCAGACGGTCGACTACAAGAATCAGCGTTTCGAAGAGGTCGTCGATGCGGTCGACCTGGTGTTCGATCTTGTCGCGGGCGACACGCAGGAGCGCTCCTGGGAGGTGCTCAAGCCTGGCGGGACGCTCGTTTCCACGCTTTCCCAACCGTCGCAGGAAAAGGCAAACTTGCGTCGGGCGCGTGGCGTCTCCTACCTGGCCGAGCCGAATGCGGCGCATCTTGCCGAGATCGGCCGCCTCATCGAGGCCGGCAAGGTCACCCCCTTCGTGCAAGCCACCTACCCGCTTGGAGAGGTCGCCAAAGCGGAAGAACGGCTGGAAAATGAGCATGTGCGTGGCAAGATCGTGCTTGAGG
>NZ_RZRA01000656.1:0-3303 GCF_003998945.1 Mesorhizobium sp. M7A.F.Ca.CA.003.01.2.1
ATGCCGGCCAGCGGATCAAGCGGTCCCGGCGCACCGACACCGACGCCGACGACCGACAGTGCCGGGGCTTCGGCATGGACGGTCGCCGCCAGCGCCTCGATCTGGCCGATCACCACGTCTGGACCGGCCTGCGCCTGCGTCGGCACCGCTGCGAATGCCAGGATCTTGCCCTCACGGTCGACCAGGGCGGCGCGAAGCTCCGTCCCGCCAAGATCGATCGCAAGGGCGGCTTCCGTTGTCATGCCGCGACCTTCAAGCCGTGCAGCCAGCCGATGCGGCCGGCGAGGTCCTTGTCACCGAAGGCGAGCGAACCGAGAACCACGGTTTCGGCCCCGGCGGCACGCAGCAACGGCACGGTCTCGTGGCGGATGCCGCCGTCGGCCGCCAGAACCACTTGCGCCTCGCGGCCGGCCTTTCTCAGGATGGCGCGGGTAGCGCCCAGCCTGTCGCAGGCCTTGTCCGACAGGCTCTGTCCCTTGACGCCGATTGCGGTTCCAAGAAGCGTTACGAAGGCGACTTCCGGGACGAAGGCCGTCACCGCTTCCACAGGCGTCTCCAGCCTGAGCACGACGCCCGCCTCGGCGCCGAGCTCCCGCGCCAGCCGCACGGCGCGCAATCCCGCTTCGCCATTCTCGGCATGGACGCTGATCATGTCGGCGCCGGCTTCGATGAACTGGCGCGTCTGCGCCTCGACGATTGCTTCATCGACCATCAGGTGGACATGGATGGGCTTGGCCGTCAGCCCGGCGATGCGGGCAACGAGGTCGGGGAAGAACAGGAAGGACGGGGCGAAATGACCGTCCGCCACATCGATATGATGAAGATCGACATAGGGTTCGATGCGCTTCAAGTCGTTCTCGAAATTGGCAAGATTGGCAGACCAGAGCGAGAATTCGGCGATCATGCGATCGCGTGGCAGTTCGGCGATGGCGGCCGGGCCGGAGAGAGATTTCGAGATCATGATTGGTCCTGCTTGTCAAAATTTGTGTTGAGAAAGCTGCCGATGGCGGCGCGGATTTCGGCGAAATGGCGCTCCTTGTCGGTGGCCTTCGGCGTCACCTCGACAAAGGCGGCATTGGGGATGGTGTCTGCAAGGCTGCGCGCGGTGGCCAGCGGATGGACGAGATCGATGCCGCTGCCGATGACGAGTGTCGGGAGCGCGAGGCCGGCGGCCGCTGCCCGCGTCACGCCGGGCCCATCGTTTGCGATCGCTCGCATCACCTCGGCGAAAACATTCGCATTGGCGCGCGCGAAAAAGCCGAGCAGGGAAGCAAGATTGTCCGGCGCCTCGATGCGAAAGCGAGCCGCCGTGGCGGAGGCCGCAAACGCATCGCGCGCGTCATCCAGCGGACGGCCGCGGATGAGCTCCGCCACTTCCACGTAAGGGCGCATGTTTTGCGATGCCGCGTCGAAAGCCCAGGCAGGGCGAACAAGCACGAGACCTGTGACCCTATCCGGGTGCCGGGCCGCAAGCCGCAAGGCGATTGCCGCGCCCATCGAGATGCCGCCGGCGACGAAACGGTCGAGGCCGGCGGCATCGGCGGCAGCCAACACGTCGTCGGCGAACATCTCGATCGAAAAAGGACGCTTGCTGCCGGCGCCGGAGCCGCCCTGAGCGCGACATTCGACGGTCAGTCGGCGGTATGAAGGACCATCGGGAAAGTTCTGCGCTACTTGTGCCGCATCACCGCCGAGGCCGTGCTGGAAGACGACGGGAGGCCTGCCCTGCCCCGTGTCGAAGACACGAAGCGATGCATCGTCGCGAAGCAGGATCGCCGGCGCGGCGCCCATCAGAGGAGTCCCCGCAGAAAGGCTGCGACGCCGGGGGCTTCATCGGCGGACAGCCCGTGGGTGACGAGCGATCCGTCGAAGCCCGCTGCCTTCAGCCGTGAAACAAAATGCGGAAAATCGACGATGCCTTGTCCGGCGGTGGCAAAGCGGCCGTCACCAGAGCGATCCTTGGCGTGCGCCATGGCGATATGGCCGGCAGCCTCGTCGATCGCGGCGGCGACGATGGCGCGCGCTTCGTGTGGCGTCGCGTGCTCGAACAGGTTCGCCGGATCGAGCACGATCTTCAGATGCTTCGATCCCATTTCGGCGATCAGCCTGGTCGCGTCCCTGGCCGAGGTAACGATGTTGGCCTGCTCGGGCTCGATGCCGAGATCGACGCCGGCGTCTTCGGCAAGCGCCAGCGCTTTCTCCATCTCGGCGGCCATGTCGGACCAAGCGGCCGGCGTGCTATTGTCGGGATGATACGCCCATTGATCGGCGGCATTGCGCGAGCCGGTGCAGAGCGTGACCAGCGGAATACCGAGGGCCGCCGCCGCCTCGATGACGACGGCAAGACGGCGAAGACCATCGTCGCGCACAGCCTTGTCGGGATGCGCCATGTTGTAGGTGCCCGACAGCGCGGCCAGCGAAACGCCTGACGATCGCACTGCGGCACGGACGGAAGCGATGGCATCTGCCGGCACGACATCCGGCATCGACGGCAGGCCGGCGCAGGCGAGATTGAACTGCGTCGTCTCATAGCCAGCCTGCTTAACCGCCGTCAGCACGGCAGCCGGCTCTGTGCCGGCAAATGTCTTGGCGAAAATGCCGAGACGCATCAGACCGCTCCCGAAACCGAGGCGAGTTCGACCCGTTCACCTGTCTCGACCGAACGCGCGATGGCGACCATGGCGCGGATCGAGGCGATACCGTCCTCGACATTGGCGCCGCGCATCGGCGTGCCGTTCAGGACTGTATCCGCTAGGCCTTCCAGTTGGCGGCGGAAGAAGTGGCCGTCGGCGCCGAGCGGCTTGTGGGCGGTGGCGGTCTTCTCGTGAAATATCTCGACCTCGCTGGCGCGGAAGTACCAGGGGTTGAAGGTTTTCGCGATGACGGAGCCGTTCTCGCCATAGAGCTGAAAACCTTCGTGCCAGTCCATGCGCACGGCAACGGTCAGGTCGAGATGCCCGAGCGCGCCGCTGGCGAACTCGGTCTCGACGAACCAGCAATAGGCGCCGAATTTCTCATTGAGGCGGGCGCGCACGGCAACGATATCGCCGCACAGGAAACGCGCCGTATCGACGAGATGCGAGCCGTGCGCCAGCATGAAATATTGCCTGAGATCAGCCTTGGGATTGCCGGTCGGCTTCTTCGCCAGCTTGCTGGTGACCGGCAGCGGCTGAATGGCATCGGTGTTGGTGTAGCGATGGGTGGAATCGCAGTACCAGGCCTTCAGCGCCAGCACCTCGCCGATCTCGTCGCGGACGAAGTCGTGCGCGGCCTCCAGCGCCGGGTCGAAGCGCTTCATATGCC
>NZ_RZRA01000657.1:0-3302 GCF_003998945.1 Mesorhizobium sp. M7A.F.Ca.CA.003.01.2.1
ACCGTCATCGGCTGCGCCATGTCGGTCAGCGCATTGCCGATGTCGATCTGGCCGCAGGCGATGTCATAGGGCCGACCGTCGAGCGCCAGCGTCTTGGTCAGTCCGGTGATGGCATGCTTGGTCGCCGTGTAGGGCACCGAGCCCGGGCGCGGCGCATAGGCCGACACCGAACCGTTGTTGATGATGCGGCCACCCATCGGCTTCTGCTTGCGCATGGCGCCAAAGGCGGCACGGGCGCACAGGAACGAACCGGTGAGGTTGACGCCGACGATATCGTTCCACACTTCGACCGGTATCTCGTCGATCGGCGTCGATTTGTAGCCCATGCCGGCATTGTTGAAGAGCAGGTCGACACGGCCGAAGGCCGCCGCCACGGTCTCGAACAGATCGTCGACCTCGCCTGCCTTGCTGATATCGCAGGCAACCGCCAGGGCCTTGGCGTCGGTGGACCCGGCCTCAGCCACGGCTGCATCCAGCACGGATTTGCGGCGTCCGCAGAATACCGTGTTCCAGCCGGCCCTGAGCAGCGCCGTGGCGACGCTCTTGCCGATGCCCGTGCCGGCCCCGGTGACGATGGCGGTTCTTTGCTCGGTCATGGCTATTGTCCTCCGGCAGCGCTGCGCTTGCTCGACTGATTTTGGGGGGTTGGCTCGAAAAGGAAGGCATCGCAAATGACGGCGGCGATGGCAAGCGTGTCCATCCGGCCGGACCGACAAAAAGGGCGGCCATTGGCGACCGCCCCTGATCTGAACCGGGCTTGGGAGGAGGAAAAGCCGATCCGACTGTGTTGAATGATGCGCTTGCTGGGTTAATGAGCGGTTAACCCGGAAAGTGCCCCCTGTGCCGTTTTGGCCTACCAGCGCGGATTGGGTGACGTCCCGGCCTTGGCCGGCACCTTGGCCGCCGAAACCGTCGCCTCGACATGGTCGACCAGCGCGTCCGGCAGGCCGAGCCGGCCGGCAAGCAGGTCGAGATAACCGCGCTCGGCGCGTGTGTCGGGATCGATGGTCAGGCGCGACGCCGTGTAGAGTTCGAGCTTCTGCGCATCGGTCTTGGCGCCGGCCACCAGCGTGTCGAGGTCGAGCGGGCTTGCCAGCTCCGCCATCAGGAACTTTTCGGCGTCGGAGCCTATGCCGGCCAGGCTGAGCTTGCCGGCGATCTTCTGGCGCTCTTCATCGTCGATATGGCCATCGGCCTTCGCCGCCGAAATCATCGCCCGCACCAGGGTCAGCGTGAATTCGTCCTCGCCTTGCGGCGCCTGCGACGGGTGGAAGGGGGTATCCTTGGGCGGCGGCAGCAATTCCGGTTCACCGGCCGCCGGTGCTTCCGCGGGCGCGTTGCCGGCCTTGTAATTCTGGTAGGCCTTGTAGGCGAGGCCGCCGATCGCGGCCAGTCCGCCAAGCTTCACCGCGGCGCCCGTCACGTTGCGGCCAGTACCGGTTCCGAGCAGCACCGCGGCCAGCGCACCGGCGGCCAGCGGATTGTCCTTGGCCATCTGCACGGCCTGCCCCGCCTTGTCGCGAACGGTGCCGCTGGTGCCGGGGATTTGCGAGCCGAGCAGATCGTCGAGAAGCTTCTTGGGATCGAACATTCAGTGCCTCCAGGATTTGCCCGGCCAACGGGCGGGTTTCGAACGTCGAAGACGTAGGTCCCGAAACTTGACATTGCAATGACAGGCAGCCGCTTTGCAGCAGCACGATGCTGGATCAGGAGCCGATATGCGGCCCCCTGCCCCGCGCCTGCGCAAGCTCGACCTGGCGCTGGCGCTCGGCATAACGCTGGCGGTCCTCGTCCGAACGCGCATCGAAGCAATGCGGGCACGAAATACCGGCAGCGAATTTGGGCGACGTCAGCTCGCCCGGCGTCAGCGGGTGGCGGCAGGCGCGGCACAGTTCCGCGTCGCCCTCGGCAAGGCCGTGCGACACCGAAACCCGCTCGTCGAAGACGAAGCACTCGCCTTGCCAGAGGCTCTGTTCGGCCGGAACCTCCTCGAGGTATTTGAGGATACCGCCCTTGAGATGGAAGACATCCTCGAAGCCGAGCGATTTGACATAGGCGGTTGCCTTTTCGCAGCGTATGCCGCCGGTGCAGAACATCGCAACCTTGCGGCCTTCGAGCTCCGCCCGGTGCGTTTCCACCCAGGCCGGGAACTCGCGAAAGCTTGCGGTGGCCGGGTCGATCGCACCCTTGAACGTGCCGATCGACACCTCATAGGCGTTGCGCGTGTCGATGATGACAGTGCCGGGCTGCGAAATCAGAGCGTTCCAGTCGGCCGGCGCGACGTAGGTGCCGGCACTTTTCGAAGGATCGATGTCATCGACACCCATGGTGACGATCTCGCGCTTCAGCCGCACCTTCATGCGATGGAACGGCATGTCCGCGGCCGCGCTGTACTTGACCTCGAGTCCGGCAAGCCCTTCGATGGCTTCGAGATACGCGATCAGTTCGGCAATTGCCGTCTCGCTGCCGGCGACGGTGCCGTTGATGCCTTCATGCGCCAGCAGCAGCGTGCCCTTTATGCCGCGCCCGCAGCAGAATGCGGCGAGCGGCGCGCGCAGTTCTTCGAAAGCGTCGAGCCGGGCAAACCGGTAGAGCGCGGCGACGCGAAGGAGTGGAAGTGATGTCATCGCCGAAGCCACTAGACGCTCGAGCAAGCCGATTCAAGGCAAAGCAGGCATCCTGTTCGGCGGGTCACTGGCGCAAATCTGCACCATGGGTGAATTTGTACCATAGCTGAGATCAGGGAGTCAAGAAAAAATTCCTATCCTGAAAAGCCACCGGGACCAAAGCTGTCGGCACCATCGAGCCGGCAGCCACCCTTGTCAACTTGGGCTTGGCGAGTATGGGCGACGCGTGACATCGCGACACGGCCGGTTTCGTGGACAGGAAAACGGCCTTCTGCTAATCGGTTGAATTGTCCCACGCCACGGAGAGACACATGCCCAGCAAGACCGAAAAACTTCTGTCGCTCCTCAACGGCCAGCCCGTCATCCCGGTGCTGAAGATCTCCGATGTCGCCAATGCCGTGCCGCTGGCCCGCGCTCTGGCGCGCGGCGGCCTGCCTGCGATCGAGATCACGCTGAGGACCGCCGACGCGCTGGAAGCGATCCGGCGGGTCGCTGGTGAAGTCGAGGAAGCCATCGTCGGCGCCGGCACCATTCTTGATGCCAGGCAGTTCGAAGAGGCGGCCGCCGCGGGCTCGCGCTTCATCGTCAGCCCCGGCATCACCCGCGAGCTTCTGTCGGCAGCCGCCGCCAGCGATGTTCCGCTGCTGCCCGGTGCGATCACCCCCGGCGAGATCA
>NZ_RZRA01000658.1:0-3300 GCF_003998945.1 Mesorhizobium sp. M7A.F.Ca.CA.003.01.2.1
CCAGACCCGCGCCAGCGCCTTTTGCGAATAGCAGTCGATGCCAGCCGCGGATTTGTCGCGATAGAAGTCGCACAAACCCGAGAAGAGATAGCGCACGTCGCTGGCAGCGAGGTTCAGACCCTTGGCGCCGGTCGGCGGCACGATGTGGGCGGCGTCGCCGACCAGGAACAGCCGGCCGAAGCGCATCGGCTCGGCAACGAAGGAGCGCAGCGGCGCGATCGATTTCTCGAAGGATGGGCCGGTGACGACGCTTGCCGCCGTCTGCTCGGGCAAGCGGCGGCGCAGCTCGTCCCAGAAGCGCTCGTCCGGCCAGGCTTCGACGCGATCGTCCTGCGGACACTGCACATAATAGCGGCTGCGGTGCGTCGAGCGCATCGAGCACAGGGCAAAACCCCTTTCATGATTGGCGTAGACCAGTTCGTGATCGGCCGGCGGCACTTCGGCCAGCACGCCGAGCCAGCCGAACGGATACTGCCGCTCGAAGATTTTCAGCGCACGCTCGGGCACCGATTTGCGGCTGACGCCGTGATAGCCGTCACAGCCGGCAATGAAGTCGCAATCGATGCGATGCGTGACCCCGTCCTTGTCATAGGTCGCGAAAGGTGCGGCGCCGTCGAAATCGTGCAACGCGACATTTGCCGCCTCGTAGATCGTGGTCAGTCCGTCCGCATCGCGCTTGTCCATCAAATCGTGCGTCACCTCGGTCTGGCCATAGACGGTGACATGCCTGCCGCCGGTCAGTGCCTCGAGGTCGATGCGGTGCAGGCGTCCGTCGAAGGCGAGCGAGATGCCGGAATGCGGCAGTCCTTCCGCGTGCAGCCTTGCCGCCGCGCCGGCCTGTTCCAGCAATTCGACGGTGCCCTGTTCGAGCACCCCTGCCCGCACTCGGCCAAGCACGTGCTCGCGGCTCGCGCGTTCCAGAATGACCGTCTCGACGCCGATGCCGGCCAGAAGCTGCCCAAGCAGCAGGCCGGACGGTCCGGACCCGACGATGACGATTTGCGTGCGCATCAGTGGCCGAGACTTTCGACCTGTGCGGCCAGCTCAGCGGCAAGGCGGAGCGACGCGGCCGTCGCGATGACCATTTGCGGCAGCAATAGCCATTCCAGCGTCCAGGCAGCGCCCGAGCGCTCCTGCTCATGCACGAGCGCGTGATGCATGCCCGCAAGCTGCGTGGCGTTGAAGCGGGCAAGCGCCACCAGCGCTTCGGCCTTCACCGGGTTCTGCTTGTGCGGCATGGCCGAAGAGCCGCCGCCGCCGGAAAGCTCGATCTCGGTTCCACCTTGCGCCATCAGCGCGATGTCCTGGCCGAATTTGCCGAGGCTGCCTGATAGCAGCGACATCAGGCCGGCGAAATCGGCGAGTGCGTCACGCTGGTTCTGCCAATGCGGGGCGTCGCCAAGGCCGAGCTTTGCGGCCAGTGCTGCGCGCACCGCCGGACCTTTGTCGCCTAGCTTTTCCAGCGTGCCGGCGGCACCGCCGAACTGCACCACCAGCAGACGCCTCGACTGTTCCGACAATCTTTCCTGATGC
Organism: Mesorhizobium sp. M7A.F.Ca.CA.003.01.2.1; assembly: GCF_003998945.1. Taxonomy (NCBI): domain Bacteria; kingdom Pseudomonadati; phylum Pseudomonadota; class Alphaproteobacteria; order Hyphomicrobiales; family Phyllobacteriaceae; genus Mesorhizobium; species Mesorhizobium sp. M7A.F.Ca.CA.003.01.2.1. The sequence goes on from NZ_RZRA01000658.1 coordinate 1,534, forward strand.
CGTTGCAGTGGCGCCCGCCACGTCCTGACGCGGTCGGCCGCTTTGATCGGAATGGCTGGCTGCATGCGCGTCATTCCCGTCAGCGCCCTGCCGCCAAACCGCTCTTCGAGCGAGACGAGCCGTATAATGGTCTCGGTCAGGAGCAGGCCGAGATGCTCGACGATGGACTTCAGCCGAAACACCAGGCCGGTATCGATGACATCGTGGCTGGTTGCGCCGAGATGCACTTTGTCGCCATGCGGTTCGCCGACCGCCGCCCTGATCTGGCGTACCAGTTCCGGCACAATGACGCCGTCTTTGGCGACGGCAGCCCGCAGCAAGGCGGTGTCGGGCCGGAATGTGGCAAGTGCGGCCACGATCGCGGCGGCATCATCCTTGGTGATAATCCCGTTTTCAGCTTCCGCTTGCGCCAGCGCCCGCTCGAAGGCAAGCATCGCCTCGATTTCCGCCTCGATGGAAAAATGCCGGTTCGCCTCCTCGTCGCCGAGAAGAGCGGAGAGCAGTGGATGGTCGAAGGGCGATACGGTCATATCCTGCTCCTCCTGACCATCAGCTGTCGAAGAAGACCGTTTCCTTCTCCCGCTGGAGATGGATGTCGAAAACATAAATATCGCCGTTGCGCTCGGCGATCAGCGTCGGCACGCGGACGCGGTGCTCGATGCGCGCCAGGATCGCATCCCCGGCATTGGCCTTTTCCTCATCGGAAAAATACAGCCGTGTGTGCAGGCCGAGATTGATGCCGCGCGCGACGATCCAGAGGGTGATGTGCGGGGCCATCAGGCTTCCGTCCCTGAACGGCACGCGGCCCGGCTTGATCGTCTCGAACGTGCACAGACCGGTGTCCATGTCGGTCGGGCAACGGCCCCAGCCGAAAAAGTTCGGATCGGCCGCGCCGCGCAGTTCAGCCGGCGAATTGTAGAGCCCATCCGCATCTGCCTGCCAGATCTCGATCAGCGCATCCTTGAGCGGCGTGCCGGTACCGTCGAGCACCCGGATGCGCAGGCCGATGCGCTCCCCCTTGGTCTTGTCGTTGACCATGGTCGCACCAAGGTCGGTCGCATAGACGCCGCCGATGCCGCAGAAATTGGGCGTCAGCCCGATATGAACATAAGGTCCGGCGGTCTGCGAGGGGCTTTCCCTGAGCCGGTCGAGCGACTGGGCCATCAATTGCCCTCCAGCCTGTTTTCGAACAGCGACGCGCGGCGCCCGCGCAGCACGATGTCGAACTTGTAGGCGCGCGCGTCGAAGGGGATCGTCGCCTGCATGTCGAGCGTGGCGATCAGCGTTTCGACGGCGGCCTTGTCGGGGATGCCGCGCACGATCGGGCAGTGCCAGATCAGCGGATCACCCTCGAAATACATCTGCGTGATCAGCCGCTGCGCAAAGCCGTGGCCGAAGACCGAGAAATGGATGTGCGAGGGCCGCCAGTCGTTCGGCCCGTTCGGCCAGGGATAGGGGCCGGGCTTGACAGTGCGAAAGGCGTAGCCGCCATCCTCGCCTGTTATGGCGCGCCCGCAGCCGCCAAAGTTCGGGTCGAGCGGCGCCAGATAGCCGTCCTTCTTGTGGCGGTAGCGGCCGCCGGCATTGGCCTGCCAGAATTCGAGCAGCGCGCCGGGTACGCCAACGCCGCGTTCATCGAGCACCCGGCCATGGACGATGATGCGCTCGCCGAGCGCGCTCTCGCCGGGCCTGGCGAAATTGTGGATCAGGTCGGCGTCGAGTTTGCCGAGCATGGCGTGACCGAAGACCGGGCCTGCAATCTCCGAC
>NZ_RZRA01000659.1:0-3299 GCF_003998945.1 Mesorhizobium sp. M7A.F.Ca.CA.003.01.2.1
GACTTCGCCGGCGCAAGCCTTGGCTGACAAAGACATCGACGCAACCGCCATGGAGACTGCAACTACGACCGTCGTTACATGATTGTTCATCTATAGTTCCCTTTTTTCTCGTTCTTATTTTCTTGAAAGCTACCTTCGTCGCCACCGAGAGGAGTGTCTTAGCGGTGCGCCATTGCTCCCTGCTGATTGGACCCATCCCGGTCCGTCATTTAACGAACGACACCTTATCGCTCTGCATTGTTGGCATTCAGCGAAATCGAGTTCGATGATGCAGGTTTCCTGCGAACTACCCTTGGCTTTCGCCGGATCGCTCTGGCGATTTCACAAAGCACGGATACCCTGGCCTCAGAGAGGTCGGCGAACTCGCCAACTCGCTGGACTCCGAAGGCTGCAGATTGCATCGCCACAAGACGTCTTGTTTGGAAGGATCTAAACTGGACTGGCGCGTTGAATTACACCTTGCAGGGCTGACTCTGGTCACGTGGGAACTGCGGTCCAAGCCCCTCTCTCTCCCTAATCTCGACCTCCCTAATCTCGACCTCCCTAATCTCGACGACCTCTTCGCCGGCCGTGTGCGCACCCGCTACTCAACCGTCGGGGCGCTCGAGGAAGAATGCTTCTCTGCCGACATCGTGGTCGGGGCCGTGCTGATCGCCGGTGCTGCCGCGCCAAAGCTCGTCACCCGCGAAATGATGTCCGGCATGAAGAAGGGCTCGGAGCTGGTCGACGTCGCTATTGACCAGGGCGGTTGCTTCGAGACGTCGCATGCGACGACTCAAGCCGAGCCCACCTACGAAGGCGACGGCGTTATCCACTATCGCGTCGCCAACATGCAGAGTCGCCCATGCCATTTCGCGATTTCTTGCCTTGCGAGTTCGCACGTATCCCTCTGGGTCAACATCGTTGATAGACCAGAGAATTTTTGACTCATCGTAGCTCGGACAGCGGAGACGCGTTACAATTGTCAACCCGTTCGGACCCGGTTTAATCGAGATGTACTCGGCATACTGCGCATGATGGCTCATGCCTCTTGTAGCTGGAAGCGTTCGGCAAGTTAGGTCCTACTTGCCACGCGAGAGCGGGGCCGCAAGTATGCGCCGGCCGCAATACAACGCTGATTTGCTGCGTTGTCGAGGACATTTCGCATAGAATGCGCGCCTGCCGCTGCTATGATCATAACATGTTGTGATTTAGTCCAGTCCGAACTCCCGAGGTTGGGTCGCAACTCTCGATAGCCAGCTGGCGCCGGGGGCGCCTAGGCATGAAATTGGATCCCATGTATGACAGAATTCAAACAACGGCAAACCGTCGGTAACGCGTCGGAGAGCGTACTCGAATTCGACGGACAGCAATACCTGGACGGCCGTGCATCGGATCCTCGCGAATTTGGCTGGATGCGCGGTGCGCCGCCGCCGCCAGACAAGCGTGTAACATTCGAGAATGAAACTGTTTGGACCTTTCCTCAGCTTCGCTGGTCGCTATCGCATATGCGTGAGCTGCGGCCCACAGTCCAAGTGTGGCGAGGGCGGGGCGGACCGTCGCAGCTTGAGTGCAGCAACAGGTCTACCGAAATCGATGGGCTCACGTTCGTCGACATGGACGACCGCACCAACCGGTTCGAGGAGGCGCTATTCGACACCTACACCGACGGCATTTTGGTCCTGCATCGGGGGCGGATCATATACGAACGATACTTCGGCGCACTCGCGCCGCACGTACAACATTCGTGTCAGTCAATCACCAAATCGTATGCGGGCACCCTAGCCGCGGCGTTGGTGCATGAGGGCATTCTCGACGACAGGAAGACAATATCGCAGTTTGTGCCGGAATTACGAGGTACAGGGTGGGAAGATGCAACGCTCCGCCAAGTCATGGACATGCAAACTAACGTTGCTTTTACTGAAGATTACACAAGTGTAGACAAGTCATATAGATGCGAATACCTGCGTACCATACGAAAGGAAGGGGCGCACGGCAAATTTGTCTACAAAGGCGTCGATACCAATGTTATGGCTTGGGTTATGTCGCGCGCAACGGGCCGGTCGTTCGCACAACTGTTGGAGGAGCGCTTATGGTTGCCACTGGGCTGCGAAGAAGACGCCTATGTCGAGATCGACCCGACAAACGGTATGCCGAGGGCGCATAGCGGACTCAATGTGACGTTGCGCGACTTGGCGCGTTTCGGCGAGCTGATGCGATGTGAAGGCTCGTGTAATGGCAAGCAACTGGTTCCCGCGAGTGTTGTCTACGACCTTCAAGATCTCGACCACCCCGCCAAGCCGGACCTCCCATTCGGCTATACATACCGAAGCCAATGGTGGGTATCACACGACGAGCTTGATGCTATTGAAGGTCGGGGCCTTTACGGCCAGAACCTGTACATAGCGCCAAAGGCGGAGATGGTGATTGCGCGCTTCGGGTCGCACCCCGCTTGCGACCACATTGATCGGATTAGAAGGCCGCAGATGCAGGCATTGGGGAGGATGCTCCGCGCGTAACTTGATGCACTAGACGGTCACCGCGCTTGTTTAGGAATTTCCTGCAAATTCGCGGTTGAAGAACTGGGGCGCCTACGCCGAATTCCTGCGTTCGGCTAGGGGGCAATTGGCGCAAAAGGCCTGTAGACGCTGCTACGCTTATGAAGTAAATACCAGAAGCCTCGCTTCCCATATGCATAATGCAGACCGATCTGGCTCGCTTTTGCTGAGGAAACAATGATCACCGAACATTGCATATTGATTGGGGCCGTCGCGACTTTGTATTGCGAGAATGGAACCGGTGGACCTATTGTATTCTTGCATGGTGCCGCTTTCGGGCTTATCCGTCAGCTTGACCTGAAACAAAACCCAACCCAAACATCAACGAGACCCAGGATCAGACCGAAAAATGGCCGCCTTCAAATCGGAATGCTGGCCGGAATGAAATCGGAATGACTGGCCGGCTTCAAATCGGAATCGGTGGCCGGCTTCATCGGAATACGCAGGCAATGGTATCGGCATCAGTGGCAGCGCTCTTGCGCTGCTTCTGGACGGTGAGATCGGCGGTTACCTGGGAAAGCCGGGCGACCAGCGCCTTGAGCCGCTGCTGGGCCGCGCTCGGCGGCAGCGTCGGCTGCAGCCGTTTGACCTCGCTATAGCGGGCGATGACGGCGGCGTCGATCCTGTCGGTCTTCTCCAGGAAGCCCATCGCCTCGGCGAATCAGCGTACGCTCCTCGCATTGGCCATGCCGCAGGCTACTCCCAACCCCCACGACAGCAGGAAGGGAAGCCGTTCGTAGCCGCCACTGGCCTCCATGACGA
>NZ_RZRA01000065.1:0-10438 GCF_003998945.1 Mesorhizobium sp. M7A.F.Ca.CA.003.01.2.1
CTCCATGGCTTTTCCCTGACATTTTTGCGGACCCAACGTCGATCCGCGCCCTCAGTTCCGGATTGACCATCGCTTCGAGGAACCGTTCCACCAAGGTCCGTTCGGTTACTCCGGAATCCCCCAATGCAGCATGGATGCGGCGCGACTGTGGCCGCGCCAGCGCCAGCGCCAGCGCACGGCCTTTGGCTGTCGGATAAAGTTCGCGCTGGAGGCGGTCGCGCGGACCTTGCAACTGCACGATATGGTCGGTGTCGATCAGTTGCTTGAGCACACGGGCCAGGCTCTGCTTGGTGATCTTCAGCACGTCGAGCAGTTCGGCGACCGTCAGGCCCGGCCTGCGGTTGACGAAATGCAGCACCCGGTGGTGGGCCCGGCCGAAGCCGTAATCGGCCAGGATCTGGTCCGGATCGGAGGTGAAGTCGCGATAGGCAAAGAAGAGCAGCTCGATGATGGCGAAGTCGATGCCGTCCTCGACCGACATTGCGGTCCTGATCGGTTTTCCGGCGGCTGGGCTTCGATCCGTCATTATTTCTCCGTGGGAAAGAGAGATTATGTCAGTACTATTGACGTAATTTCCCTGCAATGGTAATTTTTGACAAGCTTTTGGGCGGATTGCGAACGAAAAGGCAAGGGAAGCCGGTTTTTCCGGAATTTCCTAAGTTTGCCAGAGCGCAATTATCCGCCTACGCTCCACCATAAAAGCCGCTTTGGGCGGCCGACACGAAACACACAACGATACAACTATCCGGGCTGCCGCCCGTGGGAGGTTACCATGGCATCCGTTCCCTTCGATCAACTCGATGGCTCCATCTGGATGAACGGCGAATTCGTCCAATGGGGTGACGCCAAGATCCATGTGCTGACGCACGGGCTGCATTACGCCAGCGCTGTTTTCGAGGGAGAGCGCGCCTATGGCGGCGAGATCTTCAAGCTCAACGAACACACCGAGCGCCTGCATGAATCGGCACGCCTGCTCGGTTTCAAGATCCCCTATTCGGTGGCCGAGCTCAACGACGCCTCTTCCACGCTTCTCAAGAAGCAGGGTTTCCAGGACGCCTATGTCCGGCCGATCGCCTGGCGCGGCAGTGAGCAGATGGGCGTCTCGGCGCAGAACAACCGCATCAACTGCGCCATCGCCATCTGGCAATGGCCAAGCTATTTCGATCCTGCGCAGAAGCTGAAAGGCATCCGTCTCGATGTGGCGGAATGGCGCCGGCCCGACCCGCGCACCGCGCCTTCCAAGTCGAAGGCCGCCGGGCTCTACATGATCTGCACCATGTCCAAGCACGCCGCCGAGGCCAAGGGCTATGCCGATGCCATGATGCTCGACTGGCGTGGCCAGGTCGCCGAAGCGACCGGAGCCAACATCTTCTTCGTCAAGGACGGCAAGATCCACACACCCAAGCCCGACTGCTTCCTCGACGGCATCACCCGCCGCACGGTCATCGGGCTGGCCAAGGATCGCGGCCTTGAGGTGATTGAACGCGCCATCCTGCCGGAAGAGCTGGAAAGCTTCGAGCAGTGCTTCCTGACCGGGACGGCAGCGGAAGTGACGCCGGTTTCGGAGATCGGGCCTTACCGATTCGAGGTCGGCGAAATAGCCAAGAATCTTATGAATGACTATTCTGCGGCCGTTCAGCCCAAGCACGCGATCGCCGCAGAATAACGAAAGTCACAGCTTTTTTAGGAAGTAGGGGCGGTTTTCGGGCCGCCCCTTTTATTTCAGCGTTTCTGCATTTGACTTTCGTCCAATTCGGCGTCTCATGATGGTGTCGGCCCGGGAGGCTGACAGCTATGGAGGGACTAATCATATGGACATGAACACGCTTCTTCCGATCATCATACAGGTGATTACTGGCATCATCGGTGGTCAGGCGGTCGGTGCGGCGCTCAAGACGGCGGCGATGGGTCAGCTTCCCAAAATCCTGGGCGGAGCCATTGGCGGCGTCGGTGGTGCGGCGATCCTCGGCAGCCTGCTGGGTGGCGGTGCGGTCGATCCGGCGGCTGCGGCAGCAGCAACGAGCGGTCTCGGCAGCGCGCTGAACCTGCAGAACATCGTCGGCGGCGCCGGCGGCGGCGCGATCCTGACCGCCATTCTCGGCGCGGTCATGGGCGCCATGAAGAAGTAAGCAGGCCGTTTCGGTCTTTTCAAATGGGCGGCTTCGGCCGCCCATTTCCGTTTTGGGGCTACTGACTGTTCGTCTTTCGAGGGTGGACGCCCTTTGTCCGCGCCTCTACATCACCCGTGAACATCGAAAGGACGATCATGGGTCAGCTCAATGCCGGCATCGTGCCGGTCACACCGTTCCAGCAGAATTGCACCATCCTGTTCGACATGGATGACAAGCATGGCGTCGTCGTCGATCCGGGCGGCGATATCGACAAGGTACTGGCGGTGCTGAAGGACAATGCGATCTCAGCCGGAGCTATCTGGATAACGCATGGCCACATCGACCATGCCGGCGGTGCAATGGAGTTGAAGGAGGCGCTCGGCGTCGAGATCATCGGTCCGCATGAGGCCGACAAGTCGCTGCTCGACAATCTGGAAAACCAGGGCAAGCGCTACGGCATCGCCGGAGCGCGCAACTGCGTGCCCGACCGGTTCCTGGCCGAAGGCGAGACCGTGTCGTTCGGCGGCCATGTGTTCGAGGTGCTGCACTGCCCCGGCCATGCGCCCGGTCACGTCGTCTACTACAACCGCGCAGCCAAGTTCGCCCATGTCGGCGACGTGCTGTTCCGCGGCTCGGTCGGCCGCACCGACCTGCCGGGCGGCGACCACACGGCGCTGATCGCTTCGATCAAGGACAAGCTCCTGCCGCTCGGCGACGACATCGGCTTCATCTGTGGCCACGGTGCCGGCGGACGTTTTGGCGAGGAGAGGCGGACCAATCCTTTTTTGACTTGAACCAGGCTCGGAACCGTAGCTGTTTTTCATCAGCCTCAAGCAGACCGTTGACATTGTAGAGACCACAACAAAAAAGCGCTGGCCTTGCGGTCAGCGCTTTTCTGTTTTGGGGCAGGGAAGCCCTTGGTTAGTTGGCAGTGCAGAAATGCTGTTCGCCGTCATTGCCGGTGAACGTGCCGGTACGGGAATTGAAGCTGCGGTAGCGGTCCGAGCAATATTCGTACCAGTCACGCGTCCACGGTTCGGCATAACGATTGGCGTAGACCACCCGCGGCTCCGCATAATAGCGGCGGACCGGGGCCGGGCGCACCACGACGTCACGATCGTAGTAACCGTCATCGTAGTAGCGGTCAGCGTCGGGCGGCGGGCGGTCATTGGCCAATGCGCCACCGATCAGCGCCCCGGCCGCGAGGCCGAGCACGCCGGCGGCAATGGCATCGCCATTGCCATGATGGCCATGATGACGGCGCCAGTCGCGCGCATTGGCGGCGGGCAAGGCCGTGAGCGTGGTGGCGGCCACGGCAGCGGCCAGGACGGCGGTTTTGAAAATTCGGTTCATGTCGGTCTCCTTCGTTCCGGCCCGTGCAGTTTCGGGGATGCGGTCCGGCTTTACCGAAGACTAATATGCGACCGTGGCTGAACGGGGGCTGAACGGATTTTAACGTGTTTATTCAAAACGGACGTCAAAAATCACAGGCTCTCAAGGGAGCGATCTGCCCGGGAGCGCCGGTTCGAAGCCGGCTCAGCCGACCGACAGGTTGACGGCCTTGGGACCCTTGCCGCGCTTATCCGGCTCGGTATCGAACGACACTTTCTGCCCATCCTCGAGGCCGGGAAGACCGGACGCCTGCACAGCTGAAATATGGACGAAAACATCCTTCGCGCCATCATCGGGCGTGATGAAGCCGAAGCCCTTGGCATGATTGAAGAATTTGACGGTGCCGGTCTGCGGCATGGGAAGCTCCTTTGTCCCATAAACTCCAGTCTCGGGCCGGCAAATGCCCGAGTGGAAATTTGTCCTTTATTTTAGCGTCATCGGCAAGAGAAAGTTTTGCGGGCGTCTAAAGCACGTTGCGGCATGCTTCGGGTCTTTGTTTTTATGCAAGTCGTTGCCCAGAACCCGGCCGCTTGGGCGACATCACTGGCCCGCGCCTTCGATAAGGAAAAGGCGCGACGAAGATCGCCGCGCCTTTCAAAATTCAGATCCCTCTCCAGGCCAGGTGCAGGCATGGAGCCTCCGTCGCACGTCTAAGTGACATGCGGCGCGCCGATGGCTCAGGCTGCGCGGAGGTTGACGGCCTTGGGGCCCTTGCCCATGCGGTCCGGCTCGACGTCGAAGGTGACCTTCTGGCCATCAACGAGCGTGCGCAAGCCGGAAGCTTCGATCGCGGAGATATGGACGAACACATCCTTGGCGCCACCATCGGGCGTGATGAAACCGAAGCCTTTGGTCGCGTTGAAGAATTTAACGGTGCCGGTCTGGGCCATTGGGGAAACTCCTTCACCCGTTCAGTCTTTGGTGGTCCCGCCCGCCGCCTGGCGCAAAGGGCAGTTCCCGGTGGTTGCTTCGGCAGTCATGCATTGGCGCATGGTCAAACCCCCCGCCGAAAACGGGGCCGTCAGAGATTCACAGTATCGGGGAAAGGTCGTCCAAAACGTTCCGCTCTCCGGGTCGCAAATGCCCGAACACGGAATTTATCGCACGGAAACGTGATGGTTGCAAGATACCGCCGCGGGCCGCCGTACTGGCGCGTCCCGACGCATCAATCGACTGACCTGAGCATCGATGGGCTCGGCATAGGCTTGCTTGCCGGCCGGGTCATCGGCCAGAACCGGGCCACGAATGGGCCAGATGTCGAGGTGGCCGAGGAGGTCGACGCCGCCTACAGCCCCAGCGCGTTTCCGACTGAAAGGGCTGCAAACGGGGGTTGCATTTGGCAAGGGAATGGCGAGGATCGGCAACCGGGGACGCGATCGTGGGAGATCATCATGAAATATCTGGCGGCAATCTTTTCGCGGCAGGGTTTTGTCATCCTGTTGCTGTCGGCACTTCTTGCCGCCTGCACCGTCGTCGTCGATGACGGACCAGGGCCGCGTCCGCGTCCGCCCCGGCCGGAACCGCAATATTGCAGCAAGCAGTACGAGCCGGTCTGTGCGCGGCGCGGCGGCGATCGCCAGACCTTCGCCAATGCCTGTCTTGCCGACCGGGCCGGCTACCGCATCGTGCGCGACGGTCCGTGCCGCGACGGTGGCGGCGGTGGCGGCGGCGGCGGTGGTGAAGAGCAGACGTTCTGCACCCGCGAATATGCGCCGGTGTGCGCGCGCCGGCATGGCGAGATGCGCACCTTCCCCAATTCCTGCGAAGCCCGTGCCGCGGACTATCGCGTCGTTGGCGACGGGCCGTGCTGAGAACGCTGCGCCTCGTTGAGGACGACAAGCATCAAGCCGTCGGCTCACCTGGTGACAGTCGGCGATGAACACAGTCGGCGATGAACTCGGACGCGGGCATGGGTCTGGCAAACAGCCGGCCCTGGCCGTAGTCGACGTCGCGTGCCGCGAGGTGGTCGGCCAGCGCCTGCGTTTCCCCGCCTTCGGCAACGATCTTCAGCTTTAGTGTCTTGGCCATGTCGATGATATGCGCGGTGACGGAATTGGTGGCGGAATTCGTGCTGATCGTATCGATGAACGATTTGTCGATTAGGAGCGCATCGAGCGGCAGCCCCTCGAGATAGGACAGGCTGGAGTAGCCGGTGCCGAAGTCGTCGATTGCCACTGCGTGGCCAAGTTCGCGGGCACGAACGAGCGTTGAGCGGGCCGAGTTGATATCGATGAACGCGCGCTCCGTGGCCTCGAGCCAGATTTGCTGGGGCCGGATCGCGGTGTGCTGATTTGATCTTTCCGCACCGACGAAAGGACGAGACAGCAAGCGAAGCCTTGAACCTGCGGCGCCGATGGCCTAGATCGCCACAGGCGGATAAAACACGGTAGGTTTCCCATCAACAGAGATCAAAGACGAGCGGCGGGTGCGGGAGCCAGGTCTGGCGCAGGCGGACAGCCGCCGCTGGGCCTCGACCAGTATGTGCAGCAGGCGTTGCAACTGCATCAGGCCGGGCGCCGGCAAGAGGCTGAGACGATCTACCGGCAGGTGCTGGCGCGTCAGCCCAAGCACGCGGCCGCGGCGCATTTCCTGGGACTGCTGCTTCACCAGACCGGGCGCAGCGAAGAAGGGCTGGATCTCATCGAACGGTCGGTGAGCCTGCAGCCGACGAATCCCGATTTCCTCAACAATTTCGGTACGGTGATGCGCGACCTCGGCCGCCCTGCTGCGGCCATCGATTTCTTCCGCGGCGCAGTGGATCTGCGGCCGGACCAACTCGCGGCGCGCGACAATCTCGGCTCATCGCTGAAACAGGTCGGCCAGTTCGAAGAGGCCGAAGAGATTTATCGCGGCACGGTTGCACGCAACCCATTTCATGTGCGCGCCCGCATCGGGCTTGCCGAAACCCTGCAGGAAGCCGGGCGGCTGGATGAGGCGCTGGCTGCCTTCCGCGAAGCGCTGGCGATCCGACCCAAGGATGCCGACCTGCTGCACGGGCTCGGCGTCGGGTTGATGGAAAAGGGCAAGCTCGACGAGGCGGCCGACCTGTTCCGGCAGGCGTTGGCGATCAACCCCGCCATGGCCACAGCCTGGCTGATGCTGACGCAGGTCAAGCGCCAGAAGGAGCGCGACAGCGAGCTTGGGGGCATGGAAGCCCAGCATGCCAAGGCGCCGCAGGACAGCCTGGCGCGCATGCAACTGTCCTTCGGACTCGGCAAGGCGAATGACGATCTCAGGGATTATGGCCGGGCCTTCGACTATTTCGCCGAGGGCAATGCGATCCGCCGCAAAGGCATCGACTACGACCAGGCCAGGACGCGGGCCGAGTTCGAGGCGATGAAGGCCACCTTCGATGCCGGCTTCTTCGAGAAGCACAGGCCCAGCTCAATCAGCGACGACACGCCGATCTTCATTGTCGGCATGCCGCGTTCGGGCACGACGCTGGTCGAGCAGATCATCGCCAGCCATCCGCAGGTCTATGGCGCAGGCGAGCTCAGCATATTGAAGAAGGCGGTCGGCAGGCAGTTCCCGGCGACCATGCCGGGTGGCTTCCCATGGGGCGTATCGGATACGGGCGATTCGGATTTTGCCGAGGCAGGCCAAGCCTATCTCGACATGCTCCATGCCCGCTATCCGAACATGCGCCACGTCACCGACAAAATGCCGGGCAACTTCCTGCTTGTCGGCTTCATCCACATGATGATGCCGAAGGCCAGGATCATCCACTGCGCGCGCGATGCGGCGGCCACCTGCCTGTCGATCTACAAGGTGCATTTCCGCGGCGACAGCCATCGCTATGGCTACGATCTCGGCGAGCTCGCCGACTTCCACAATCTCTACACCGACATCATGAAGCATTGGCACACGGTGCTGCCAGGCGTCGTGCACGATGTACGCTACGAGGATTTTGTCGCCGACCAGGAAGGCCAGACGCGGGCATTGATCGCCCATCTCGGCCTGCCCTGGGACGACGCGGCACTATCGTTCCACGAGACCGACCGACCGGTGCGCACGGCTTCAGCCGCACAGGTGCGCCAGCCGATGTATCAGGGGTCGGTCGATCTATGGAAGCGCTATGGTGACCGGCTGAAGCCGCTTCTGGACAGGCTGGATTAGCGCAACGCTCTCTAGCTGATCGTGGCCTTAGAGATTGGCCTAAGCACCCGCGTCGTCATCCTAAGGCCTTCGCGACGGAGCTTCGCTCCTGCTTCGTCCTAGGATGACGAAGCTGAGGGGCTTCTGCCAATCTGCTACCGGCTGCTCAAAGCTCTATGAATGGCTTGAAGCCACCGAAGATCATGCGCTTCCCGTCGAACGGCATGTCCGCCCAATCGGCCTTCAGGCGCGGATCTGCCATCACTTTGGCCATGACGGCATCGCGGCTCTCCCGCGACTCATAGACGGCCCAGGCGAAGACGACGATCTCGTCGTCCTTGGCCTGCACGGCGCGCGGGAACGAAGTGACCTCGCCATAGGGCACGTCGTCGCCGATGCATTCGACATAGGCGAGCGCGCCGTGTTCCATCCATATAGGGCCTGCGAGGTTGGCCAGCCTCTTGTAGTTATCGAGATTTGCCTTGGGCACGGCAAGCACGAAGCCATCGACATAGGACATTGTGGGTCTCCTCCTGGAAGTTCACAATCCCTCACCGACGCCAGCCGGTGAGGGACTTCGCCATTGGCGATAAATCAGGCTTTCTTGACCGGCGCATTCATCGCCCATTCGACGCCGAACGGGTCGCGCATATTGCCCCACTGGTCACCCCAGAACATGATCTGGAGCGGCACGGCGACTTCGCAGCCGGCATCGACGGCGCGCTTCCACCAGGCTTCGATGTCGTCGCTGCCGAGGTGAAGCTGCATGGTGTAACCTTGCGGCTTGACGGCAGGCATGCCGTTTTCGGGATAGAAGTCGGAGAGCATCAGCGTCGAGCCGTTGATGTGGAGGTGGATGTGCATGGTGCGGCCTTTTTCGTCCGCCGGATAGGCAAAGACCTGCTCGGCACCAAAGGCCTTCTTGTAGAATTCGGCAGCCTTGAAGGCGCCATCCAGCTGCAGATAGGGGGTCAATCCGCCGAGCACTTTGGCCGCGGGCTGAACGGGGGTCTGATCGGTCATCTGTTGTTCCTCTTTGCGTTTGGCCTTGCGAGCCAAAGGACGGATGAGGTGCCGGCGTTCCTACATGGCCGGCAGATTTTTTTGGCCGACCGGCCCTGGACAGTCCACGCAGCCGCAGTTGGACGAGAGGCGTGAAACGAACTTGCGTCGACCGCGCCCAATCAGAGCGCAATTCTCTCGGCTCGCAGGCTAGAACAGATGGATCAGGCGAACGCCTCTTCAAATCCTGGGACGACAATGATCCTCTACTATCAGACCCACTCACCCTTCGCGCGCAAGGCGCTCGTCTTCGCCCACGAGGTTGGCATTGCCGATCGGCTGGAGGTCATTCATCACGAGACCAGTCCGACCTTGCGCAATGCCCGCGTCTACGCCGAAAACCCGCTCGGCAAAGTGCCGGTGCTGTTGCGGCCCGACGCGTCGCCGATCTTCGATTCCGATGTCATCTGCGCCTATCTCGACACGCTGCATGACGGTCGCAAGCTGCTGCCGCAGGACGGCGAGGCGCGCTGGCAGGCATTGCGGTTGCAGGCGGTCGCCCAGGGCCTGGCGCAGACGGGTATAGCCTTGCGCTGGGAGACGGAAAGGAGACCCGAAAAGTTGCGCTATGGTGCTCTCGCCGACGGATACCGGGAAAAGATCGAGGCGAGCTACGACTGGATCGAGAGCACGCTGGACGACGAGGCGCCGCTCCATATCGGCCACATTGCCTTGGCCACCGCGCTGTCCTGGATGGCGTTCCGTCACCTTCCGCCTTTTCGCTCACGGGCACTGCTGACGCGCTGGTTCGAGGCTTTCGAAAAACGCGTATCGATGAAGGCGACGCCGCTTTCGGGCGATACGCATGACTGACTGGCGCCCCGCGAGGTCAGGGGCGGCGGCCGTTTTGCGCATCGAAGACGTCCGGAAACCCGATATCCTTGCGCAGCGAGGCAGGCAGTGAACGCAGGACGCGTTCGCTGCGGTGACGAGCGCGCGCTGCCGCATACCGGGTTGCGATGCGACCGATGGACGAAAGAACCGACATGATAATTCTCCTGGGTTGGGCCGGCATCATCGTGTCGGCATCCCAAGGACGCGGCGGGCTGAGGCTATCCGACAGATCGTCGAGATTTTTTTATCGCTAGCTCCGTAGCCTGCTTGAAGCGGGTTGTTGCTAACGCGATTACTTCAGGCCGCGGTTTGTAGACGTTCGATTGTTTCAAGATCGGCCTTCTTCGCCTCTCCCTCTACGGCGAGGTCGTAGCTCGCCTGCATATTCATCCAGAACTGCGGCGTGGTTCCGAAGAACTTCGCAAGGCGCAAAGCGGTGTCGGGCGTTACCGGTGTCGTCTCGCTGGCCAGGCGCTCGATGCGTGTGCGGGGCACATGCAGCTTTTTGGCCAGCGTGTAAGGCTTCAGATTGAGCGGCACGAGATATTCCTCACGGAGAATTTCTCCGGGATGGATAGGTGGGTTGATGTTCAGCATTTTGAACCCTCTTCAATGATAGTCGGTGATTTCAACATCCTCCGCTTGCCCTTCCACCCACCTAAAGCAGAGGCGGAATTGATCGTTGATGCGGATCGAATGCTGGCCCGCACGGTTACCTTTCAGCGGCTCAAGCCTGTTGCCGGGAGGCGTCTTCAGATTCGACAGTTCGGCGGCGTTGTCGATCATGAACAGCTTCCGCTGGGCTGAGCGGACAAAGGTCCGATGGGAAGCCCTTCGGAGCCTTGCCGTTCGAAACGGCTTCGCTGGTCTTGTCTTTGGAGGAGCTTATCACCTTGCCGACCCGAGTGGCGTACCATGGCATGATACGCTTCGGAAGTCAAGAA
>NZ_RZRA01000660.1:0-3284 GCF_003998945.1 Mesorhizobium sp. M7A.F.Ca.CA.003.01.2.1
GCCCAGGCTGATGCCGATATGCATCTCGCGGCTCTTGTCGCGGAACGGTTTTCCGATTGTCTCGACGATGCGCTTCGCGAGTTTTTCAGCATTGGCAATGCCCTTGAAATTGAACTGGATGATGACGAATTCGTCGCCGCCGAAGCGGGCAACGACGTCGTTTTCATTATGCAGGCAGCGCTGCAGCCGCTCGGCCACGGTCTTCAGCAGCCAGTCGCCGGCCGGATGTCCCCAGGTGTCGTTGACTGCCTTGAAGCGATCGAGATCGAGCGAGAAGATCGCCAGCGGCGTGGCCGCCGTGTCCTCCAGCGCAAGGTCGAGCCGTTCGCGAAACATCGAGCGGTTGGGCAATCCCGTCAGCGTGTCGTGATGCGCAAGATGGGTCATGCGCTCTTCGGTGCGGCGACGTTCGGTGACGTCGTCGAAGGTCACCACCCAGCCGCCGCCATCCATCGGCCGACGTGTGACCAAAACCGTCCTGCCGTCGGTAAGATGCCGATAGGCCGAATGCATTTTTGCCGCCGCCAGACAGGCTTCGGTCTTGGCGACTTCGCTGTCGACATCGATCTTCGTATAGATGCCGAGTTCCAGCAACCGTTCGAGCGCGTCGCGGTGCGTCGTTCCAAGCGGAAAATCCGCCGGGGTGACCTTGTAGAGCTCCAGAAAACGCCGGTTTCGCACGATCATCTTGCCGTCGGCGTCATACATCAGCAAGCCTTGCGACATGTTGGCGAGCGCTGCGTCGAAGCGGCGGTGCTGCTCCTTGAGATCCTCTTGCGCGCGGCGCTGCTCGGTGATGTCTTCATAGATCGAAACCCAGCCGCCCAGAGCCAGAGGGCGGTGCGAGATGCTGACGATGCGGCCGTCCGACAGTGTTTCTTCGTAGGTCGAGGGCTTTGCCTGATCGATATAGGGCTTGCGGATGGCGTAGAGTTCGTCGGCGGTTTGCGAGGCGACGCCGATATCGACGCTGTGGCGCAGAATGTCGAGGAACCGGATGCCGGGCCTTATCACCCTGGCGTCGAGGCAAAAGATGTTTAGGTAGTTGCCGTTGCAGATGATCATCCGCTCGTCGGCGTCGAACATGCACAGGCCGTGCGACATGTTCTCGACCGCAGCCGAAAAGCGTTGGTTCTGCTCCCGCAGTTCGTCTTCCATGTGGCGGGAGCGGTCCATGCCTTCGGCCTCCCGTTTCGGGACGGCCGAACCATCCTTGGCATCAGCGACGGGCATGAGCGCGCCTGCGGACCGTGATCGAACAAGCTACTGTGGTCGCCGCTGGTTAATTTAGCGTTTTAATGCATGTCGCCCAAAAGTGACCTCGGTTTTGGGGGAATGACATGCATAAAAAGACCTAAAGCGCGTCGCGTGAATCCGTTTCAGCGCGACGCGCTTTAGCCGATTGCGGTCGCCGAAACCTGATGCCGCGACGTCTCGATCGCCGAAAACCGTTTCAGAAACGCGTTCTGCGCCCAGGTCACCGAACGTGGCGTGAAATCGAAGCGGTCGGCATTGAAGCCGCGCGGACGGCCGAAGAACTCGGTCGCCTCGGCGGTCGAAAAGCCGGCGAGCAGCGTTGCCTCGAAATAGGCGGCGATCTGGTCGGCGCGCTTGATCTCCTTGCGCAGCGCAGCACTTGGTTCCGGAGGCAGCGAGAAGCGCAGATGGATGGCGCGCTGCAGCCGTAACTCACAATCCTTGTAGCTGCCGCCCATCACCGATTTGAACGGCGAGATCATGTCGCCGATGACATATTCGGGGGCGTCGTGCAGCAGGGCCGCCAGCCGGGCGTCGGCCGAAGCCTCGGGCACCAGGTCGCAGAACAGCGCTTCGACCAGCAGCGAGTGCTGGGCGACCGAAAACGCATGCTCGCCGCTGGTCTGGCCGTTCCAGCGGGCAACGCGGGCGAGCCCGTGCGCAATGTCCGAAATCTCGATGTCGAGCGGCGAGGGGTCGAGCAAATCGAGCCGGCGGCCCGACAGCATGCGCTGCCAGGCGCGTGCCGGCGCGCCGACGCGGTCGGCCGCCATCAGGCCTCCTCCGCGCTGACGGCTTCCTGCGGGAAGGCGAATTTTGCCCAACCGGGAATGGCCAGCGTTAACGGAACGTCCCCGGCCATGATCGGCTGGCCGGCATCGAGCGCCGCCTTGACCCGGTCGATGCGCGCAATGGCCAGACCGGTCGTGTCTACGGTCGAGCCGAGCGTGCCAACCGGCCTGCCTGCGACGGTCAGCTCGGTGCCGGGCGCGGGCAGGGGCCTGTTGGCCGATGCAATCAGCACGCGCCGCCTGGCCGTGCCGCGATGCTGCATGCGCGAGACGACCTCCTGGCCGACATAGCAGCCCTTCTTGAAGCCGATGCCGCCGGTTTCGTCCAGCAGCACATCGTGGGGGAAGGCGTCTCCGAGTTGGTAGTCGCTGCCGCTTTCGGCAATGCCGCCGACAATGCGGAAGGCTTGCCACGCGGCAAGATCGCCGGGCTCATCCGTTTCGCCATAGGAACGCGTGACGGCACCCTTCGGAAAGCGTGTGTCGGCGGCCGCCGTTGAATCAGATTGTGAGGGTGTTGATTCATGTCCCCACGCGACGGTGACAAACGCCTGATCGGATTTGGTAATCTCGACCTTGGCGCGCAGTTTGTAGAGCGTCAGCCGGCGTACGAAATCGTCCGATATGTCGGCACGGCATTCGAGCCGGAATGCATTCTCGCCGGTGCGGGAGATCAGGAAATCGAACAGGATCTTGCCTTGCGGCGTCAGCAGCGCACCGGGTTTGGCTTCGCCGGGAGCCAGGATGTCGAGATCGGTGGTCAGGATGTTCTGCAAAAAA
This sequence comes from Mesorhizobium sp. M7A.F.Ca.CA.003.01.2.1, assembly GCF_003998945.1. NCBI lineage: Bacteria > Pseudomonadati > Pseudomonadota > Alphaproteobacteria > Hyphomicrobiales > Phyllobacteriaceae > Mesorhizobium > Mesorhizobium sp. M7A.F.Ca.CA.003.01.2.1. Next base: position 2,829 of record NZ_RZRA01000660.1, read on the forward strand.
TGCTCGGCATCCGGACCTGATACGGAAATGAGGGCGCGGTCTTTGAGCTGGGCACAGGGCATGGGCGGAAAAGCAACCTGATCTTGCAAAATGGTCGGCCTTTACGTAAGCCGCTGGCACTCCCCCCGCAAGAGAGCATGGCCATGATCTACGACCTCATCCTGACAGGCGGCACAGTGGTCAACCATGACGGCGAAGGGGCTCGCGACATCGGCGTGAAGGACGGGCGCATCGCTGCCATCGGCGATCTCCGCCAGGCCTCGGCCGGCGAGACGATCGACTGCCGCGGCCTGCATATCCTGCCGGGTGTCGTCGACAGCCAGGTGCATTTTCGCGAGCCGGGACTGGAGCACAAGGAAGATTTGGAAACGGGTTCGCGCGCTGCCGTGCTTGGCGGCGTCACCGCCGTGTTCGAGATGCCCAACACCAATCCGCTGACCACCAGCGAGGCAGCGC
>NZ_RZRA01000661.1:0-3279 GCF_003998945.1 Mesorhizobium sp. M7A.F.Ca.CA.003.01.2.1
CTTCACGAACGGAGGCGCTCATGCAGCCAGCCGTTTCGTCTCTTCACCGGCGTTCGCCCGCATCGATTGCGTTGGCGCCACGTGTCATCCTGTTCCGGTTACATCACTTGCCGGACGATTCCCGCACGAAGCTTGGGCATCGTTTGCGCAAGAAGGCAGCTATTTCCAAGGAAAACCGAATCGCTAAGAGCACTGCCTGCTTCGTCTCATCCGGTTAAGGCGACCCTAGCCGCATTCCCCGGCATTGCCAAGCGCTTTTTTGCACTGCGTCAAGGCTTTATCCTTTCAAAGACAATAACCCTGTCGTTTCCACCGAGGTCACGGAAAACACTGCCCGGCACGTAGCCGGCTGCAGTGAATATCTCGCAGACCTCGTTGCGTTGCGTATGGCCGATCTCGACCGCAATTCTGCCTTCAATTTCCAAAAACCTTGCCGCTTCCGCAGCGATGGTTCTGTAGGGGTTCAGACCGTCCGCGCCGCCATCCAGGGCTAGGCGCGGGTCGAAATTGCGGACTTCGTCCTGCAGATTTCCAATGTCTTCGGAAGATATATAGGGAGGGTTTGCGACAATTACATGGTACCGGCCGGAAACTTTTTCGAACCAGTCCGACTGCAGCGCCGTGAACCGGCCCGCAAGACCAAGTTGCCCGGCATTGCGGGCCGCCGTCGCCAGCGCACCCGCGGACAGATCGACGCCGGTGGCATTAGCCGTCGGCACGACGCTGAGCAGCGCCAGCGCAATGGCGCCGGTGCCGGTGCCAAGATCGAGGATGCGACACTCGCCTTCCTGCGTCGCAACCGCCTTGACGAAGGGCAATATCGCCTCGACCAGCGTTTCGGTATCCGGCCGCGGTTCCAGCGTTTCCGGCGACAGCGCCAGGCGCAAACCGTAGAATTCACGATAGCCGAGGATGCGATGCACAGGTTCGCCGCCGGCGCGGCGTCTCAACGCGGCATCGATTTCGGCAACAGCGCCGGCGCCGACCCTGCGTTCGGGGTCCGCAATGGCTTGCGTGCGCGTCGTGCCCGAAAAATGCTCGACGATCAGCCTCGCATCGAGCGCCGGGTCGTCGACGGTGCTGCCGAGCCGAGCCCGCGCTTCCCGCAGCAGCGGCCCGAGCGCGTTGGGCAGGTCAGTCATCGATGCCGATGTCGGCGAGCAGCTTGGACTGATGATCGGCGATCAGCGCGTTGATGATCTCGTCGAGTTCGCCCATCATCACCCGGTCGAGCTTGTAGAGCGTCAAATTGATGCGATGGTCGGTGACGCGCCCTTGCGGGAAATTATAGGTGCGGATGCGTTCCGAGCGGTCACCGGAGCCGACCTGTGACTTGCGCGATTCGGAGCGCTCCTCGTCAGCCTTGCCGCGTTCGAGATCATAGAGGCGGGCGCGCAGGATCTGCATCGCCTTGGCGCGGTTCTGGTGCTGCGATTTCTCAGCCTGCACGACCATGATGCCGGTCGGCAGATGGGTGATGCGGACGGCCGAATCGGTGGTGTTGACGTGCTGGCCGCCCGAACCCGAGGCGCGCATCGTGTCGATGCGGATGTCTTCGGCCCTGATGTCGATGTCGACCTCTTCGGCCTCGGGCAGCACCGCGACGGTTGCCGCCGACGTGTGGATGCGCCCGCTGGCCTCGGTCGCCGGCACGCGCTGCACGCGATGCACGCCGGATTCGAATTTCAGATGCGCAAAGACGCCCTTGCCCGACACCGTGGCGATGATTTCCTTGTAGCCGCCGGCATCGCCATCGCTGGCCGAGGCGGTCTCGAAACGCCAGCCGCGTTCGGCGGCGTAGCGTTCGTACATGCGAAACAGGTCGCCGGCGAAAAGCGCGGCCTCATCGCCGCCGGTGCCGGCGCGGATTTCGAGAATGGCGTTCTTGTCGTCGGCGGCATCCCTGGGCAACAGCAGGATCTGAATGTCCTTCTGCAGCGCCTCGATGCGGTCCTCGACCCCTGGCAGCTCGGCCTCGGCCAGCGCCCGCATCTCGGCGTCGGTGCCCCTGTCGGCAAGCATGGCTTCGAGGTCGGCCTGTTCATGCTCGGCCGCGCGCAGCGCCCTGACCTTGGCCACCATGTCCTGGATTTCGGCATATTCGGACGCCATGCGCACATAGGCGTCCGGCGCCGGGCCGGCCGACATCTGCGCTTCGAGCATCTCGAAACGCTTGACGACTTGATCCATACGATCGCGGGGCAAATTGACCATGATGAGGCTGCTATAACGGGATCGAACGGTCGTCGGCAAAGGCCTGCAGCAGCGCCCGCATCGGCAGGCCCTGTGCCGGAGCCATCAGATTGTCGTCGAAAAACGCCTTCAATTCGTCCAGCGGCAGTTCCGTCAGCATCGCCTTGACCGGCCCGATCGAGGCCGGCGACATCGAGATCGAGCGGAAACCGAGTCCGATCAACGCCATCGCCGAGATCGGCTTGCCGGCGAGTTCGCCGCATAGCGTCACCGGCGTGTGATTGCGGACGCCGGCATCGGCGATCTGCTTGAGGACGCGCAAGAAGGGTGCCGACAGCGTGTCGAAGCGGTTGGCCAGTTGCGTGTTGCCGCGGTCGACGGCCATGACGAACTGGAACAAATCGTTCGAACCGACCGAGACGAAATCGACCGCTTTCATCAATTCATCGAGCTGGAACAGCAGCGACGGCACTTCAAGCATCGCCCCCAGCTTCAGGCTGGTCGGCAAATGATGGGCAAAGCGCGACAAATGCCGCACCTCGCGGTCGATGATCTCGCGTGCCTGGGTGATCTCGCCGAGTTCGGTCACCATCGGCAGCATCAGCTTCAGCTCACGCCCGCCGCTGGCCTTGAGCAAAGCGCGTATCTGGGTGCGCAGCAGGCCCGGCCGGTCGAGCGTCAGGCGGATCGCCCGCCAGCCAAGCGCCGGGTTCTCTTCCTGGATCGCGCCCTTGAAATAGGGCAGCACCTTGTCGCCGCCAATGTCGATGGTGCGGAAGGTGACGGGCTTGCCGCGCGCCGCTTCGAGCACGTCGCGGTAGAGCTTTTCCTGGGCCTCGGCCCGGGGAAAGGTGGAAGCGACCATGAATTGCAATTCGGTGCGGAACAGACCGATGCCGGCCGCACCCGCTTCGGCAAGCTGCGGCAGGTCGACGGCGAGACCGGCATTCATCAGCAAATCGACCTGGACACCATCCCTGGTCGTCGACGGCTTCTTGCGCAGTTCGCGGTAGACCTCTTGCCGGCGCGCCCTGAAACGCACTTTTTCGGCATAAGCGGCCTCGAGATCGGGCTGCGGCCGTAAAT
>NZ_RZRA01000662.1:0-3278 GCF_003998945.1 Mesorhizobium sp. M7A.F.Ca.CA.003.01.2.1
GTCTTTGCAGACAGGTTCGGGACAGACAAATTCCGGGCAGGCGGATGCCGCGACGCAAGCGCCCGATGCCCGCATCGTCAAGATCCAGGCCGGGCTCAAGGCGTTCGGCAATGACGACATGCAGCTGGATGGTGTCGTCGGCGCGCGCACAAAGGCGGCGATCAAGGAATTCCAGTCGCTGTTCGGGCTGCCGCAGACCGGCGAGCCCGATGAGATCGTCTATGTCAAGATGCGCGAGATCGGCCTGACCAACTGACGGCCGAAACGACGGCTCGCCGAGCGGCGGAAATATCGATAGAGAACCGGCAGTTTCGGGAGCTCTCTCATGCGCGTCACATCGGATCTGTGGGTTTCGGCCCTGTTGCGCCGGATTTTCGGCGCCGGTGGATTTGCCGCCGCGGTCAAGCGTGGCGCGACCGAGGCCGGCGCTGTGTTCGTGCTGGCGCGGGGCAGGCTGGGTGAGGTTGCCCTGTTCGGGCCGGCGCCGCAGACAAGCTATGATTCGGCCAAGCCCGACGACCGGTTTTTCACTCTGCTCGGAGCTGGTGACGATCCCGCGGTGCTCGAAGCCAGGCTGGAACGGGAGAAAAAATTCGATCCCGACATCTGGGTGGTCGAAATCGAGGCCGGTGCCGTGCCCGTCGAGGAGCTTATTTCCGTGAAGACGCCCTGAGGCCGGAAGAAGCCGCCGCATCGTCGCTGTTCGAAGCGGTGCGTGTATCGCTGTTGGCAGGTGCTGCGCCGCGAACCACCCTTGAAAGGATTTCCGCTCTCCACGACCGCATCTTGTCCTGGGCCGCCTCGCGATGCAGCAGCCGGTAGCGGTCGAGGAAAGTCCGGATAGCCTGCGGGTGCGGGAACTGGCTGGGATAGACGGCAACCGTGACCAGGAAGGCCCTGTCTTCGCTGAGGTCGAGCGAGCGCAAGGCGACAAGCAGCGAGGCATAATTCTGGTTGGCGGTGAGCGATCGCGCGGTCTCGAAATCGATGTCGAGCGCATCGGCGAGCGCGGTCTGGAAGAACGCGGCGTTTCCCGTCAGCGCTGTCTCGCGCAATTTCATATAGGTGTCGGCGCCCTTGAAAGGCTCGGCGGTCGCTGTCTTCTCGTCGCCGGTGCGCATCATCGAGCGCAGCCTGCGCCGTGCATTCTCGGCCGCGATGCCGAGTGTCTGTTCCCGGGCTGGCTCGCCGGAGGCGGTATCCGCGCTCGCTGGCGCGATCTTGTCTGCCCCAGCGGCGTTCGCATCCGGGTCCGGCGCGCGCACCAGGGTTGGCCTCTCGAGGGCCCTGATCAGGTCAGCAATGGTCGGGTTCAAGCCCTTGCGGCGCGCAATGGCACGCGCATGCGGCAGGCCATGTCGCCCGATCAGGGCGATGAGATCGATGTCGCTGACGGCGCGTGAGCGGATGAGCAACGGCGCGGCAATGTCGACCGGTTCCTCGCAAAGACGGCGCACCAGGGCGGCGGGTGCGTATTCGCATTCGGAAAGGGCGGCTGCCACGTAACGGCGGGATTTGACGGACACGTCATTGAACAGCGGCAGCGTCAGGTCTTCGAGCTGGCCGATCTCGCGGCGTGAAGGGCGGGTGAGCGAGCAGAACGCCGACACTGCGGCGCGGAACAGCCTTTCGGCCTTTCCCGAGTCTTTTCGTACCGCGATTTGCCTGAAGTCCGAAGATGACACGAAGGATACGCCCGTACTCGACACAAGCTTGGCGCGCTCGACCGGGATTGTGTCGGTTTCGCGAGCACCAAGAACAAAGATCAAGTTAGCGACGATCCGTTAGCGTTCCGTTAACCCTCTGCCGCCTTAATGACATTTGGAGGCGTTGCGTTGTGCTCCGGGGAAACCGAGAGGAATGCGCGAACCATGGGCATGGTACTGTCTTTCGTGCCGCGTACGGCACCAAACACCAGAGCAAAGCAAACCGCCGAAATGCCGGCGGCGGTGATCATCTTTCCCGGCATCCGCTATGAGCGGTCGCATGCCGGCGAAGTGCGGCCGGTCGATCCCGACAAGACGGGATCGCCAGGGACGAAGCCGGTCCCGCACCACTGAGTTTCGGCGGCCACGGACCTTTGGTCCGGGATCATGTCTAGTGCATGTCGCCCAAAAGTGACCTCGGTTTTGGAGAACGACATGCATGAAAACAAAGACCTAAAGCGGGTCGTCTGAATCCGTTCAGACGCGACACGCTCTAGAAGTCCTGCAACTCACAGGAACTCTGTTCGAAGAAGCGCGACACGATCGGCTTCCAGCTGCTGTCGGGGACGAAGGCACGGATGACGAAGATGCCTTCCTCGATCGGCGCTTCGACGAAGATCGCCCCCTGAAGATCCTCTGGAAGGTCCTTGCGCACGTCGATCATCTGCGCCGGCGTCAGCACCACGGCATCCAGAACGCCGCCGGTCGCTGTGTGGTCGTTGAAGGAATAGATGTTGTGGCCGCTGCGGTCATAGACCGACACCGACCAGAACGGGACATGTCCAGGTGCCTTGACGCGGACCAAACCTTCGCCCAGGTCGAACCGGCACGCCGTTGCATAAAACAGCGGGTCGACGGATTTCACCACGGGCGCCCCACCGGCCTCGGCATCGAGCCGCGTCATCTTGTAGAGATCCGAAGCCATGGACAGCCGCGACCAGGCGTCGCGTTCGGAAAATTCAGGCACCAGAAGCAGCACGGCGATGTGCACAATGCCGGCGCCGAGCAGGCCGAGCAGGACGGCATGCAAAAGTCTGCGCATCGCCGCATAAAAACTACGCATCGCAGCCGACCTTGACGATCCGCGGCAGCGAGACGTCCGACAGGCCCGTGCTGCTGGCGATTGGCGTGTCGTAGAAGGTCAGCACGAAATACATCCTGCCGAAGCCGTCTGTCAGCAGCCAATTGCCGGGCATCGGGTGATGGCCGGCGGAAATGATCACCGAATTGTCGGGCTGGCGCACCACCCCGTAGGATTGCAGCGCCGCCAGCCGGGATTTGCCGGTCTCGACCACGCTGAGCGACTGGTCGGCGGCGTAGAGCGTCCAGAACCGCGCCGTCGGAAATCCGCCCTCGATGGTGTAGGTGCATTCGCGCTTGAGCTCGGCGCCGCCCGTGTCTCGCTCGGCGACGAAGGACAGCCCCTCGGCACGGCCGAGTGCAAGCACGCCCTCGCGCGCCACGCGAGCCTTGGAATAAGGATCGGCGGACGGCGTGCCGATATCGGGAAAGGCTGTCCATTGACCGATCCGGATGGCGCCGACGCCATCCTGGACTTTCAGCGCATACCAG
>NZ_RZRA01000663.1:0-3270 GCF_003998945.1 Mesorhizobium sp. M7A.F.Ca.CA.003.01.2.1
GCAATGACGGCGTGCCACGCCCGGCTTTCGGCGCGACGCTGGACGCCAAGACCAAGGGCGACAAGCAGACGCGCATCTTCCTGCGCGCCGACAAGGCGGTCGCCTATGGCGACCTGATGGAGGCGATGAACCTGTTGCGCGGTGCCGGCTATCTGAAGATCGCGCTGGTCGGCCTGGAGACGGCTCCCGCGTCCAATGCCCCCGCGCCCACAGCCACCCGTGCGGCGGCGCCATGACGCAAGCGGTCGCCGTGCCCTCGGTCCAGATGTCGCGCTTCGGCTGGCGCGACCTTGGCTTGTGGGCCGGTGCTGCCGCGCTGGTCCTCGGAGCCCATGTCGCGGTCGCCTATGCAGTGCAGAATCTCACCATGGTCACCGAAGCGGACGGCGGTCCGCCACCGGCCCAGGTGATCGAGATGGCGCCGATGGTGGTGATGCCGGCCGTACAAGAACAGGTCGCCGCGCTGGACGCGGTGACGCCAGATCAGACCGAACCGACACCGACGATCGAGCCGACACCTGAAGAACCGGTCGAAAAGGCGAAGCCGGTTGTCGAGCCACCGGAAGCGGTCGCGCCCGACGAGGCCGAACCCAACCGGACCGAAACGGCTGAACAGGCCGATCAGCCGCCGCCGGATGAGGTCATCCCGGATGTTGTCGAGGCTGTCACGCCAGACGTCGTCATTCCCTTGCCGCAGCCGAAACCGGTCGAAATTGTCAAAGACAAGAAACCGGTCGAGGCCAAGGCGAAAAAACCTGTCGAGAAGCCCAAGCCGCGGCTTAAGAAGGAGAAGGCGGCTCCGCCGAAGACGGCAACCGTCGCCAGCGCCGACGCACGGCCCGCGGCCAGGACCGCCGCGCCGAAGGCAGCGGAATCGACGTCGCGCTCCGGCGACTCCAGCAAATGGGACTCCCGTCTGGGCGCCTGGATCAAGCGGCACACGCGCTATCCCAGTTCTGCCAAGGCCCGAGGCGTGGAAGGCAGGCCGTATGTCGCCTTCACGGTCGACTCGTCCGGCCGGGTCCGGTCTGCCAGGCTCTCTCGTTCCTCAGGGGATGCGGATCTGGACCGTGCGGCGCTCGCCGTGCTGCAAGGCGCCACGGTGCCGGCACCGCCGCCGGAACTCGGTTCGCGTCTGAGCCGTACAGCGCCGTTCGTGTTCAGCCTGCGCAACTAGGACCGAATTTGATCGAAGCGGCCTGTCAGTAGGCCAGCGACAGGCTCAGGGCCTCGACCTGTTCGAGATAGAAACGGCATTTCGTGCGCAACAGCCCGAGGCTCGGGTCATCGGCTCCGTTGATCTCGATGGTCTGCATCATGAAGTCGAAATGGGCGTGGAAGGCGTCCACTGTACCCCAGAGACTGTCGGCCTGGCAGCTGTCGGCAATCGCCATCGAGACGAGTTGGCGGGCCTCGATCCGCGCGGCGTCAGGCGATGGCGGTCGCCTGGCGATCAAGACGTCGAGCCGACTGAAAATGCTTTCCCTGGCATCGACGCTTCTGATGTTGGCTATCATGTTCATGTGCAGGTCCCCCTTGGCATTCCAGGCGCGCAATAGGCTCCGGTCTGGAATTGCCTGAAAGCTGGTGATCAGAGCGGTTCAGCGGCGCTGAACCACTAAGCGCGTGGCGTTTGGGCGGGCGACTTGCATCAAGCCTGAGCGACCGGATGCCGGTCCTGCGGGCAGGATGCAATCAGGGTCGGGATCGCGGTTGCATCGGAGGGGTGGCCCCTGATGATGTTGGCGACCTCGGCATCGGCCTGCTCGAACCAGTAGACCATGTCGGCGCGGTGCAGATCCGTCGCGGCTTTCTTCAGCAGCGGCAGCAGGCTTTGCAACGCGCACAGCGTCTCCCAGCGGTTTGGCCGGGAGGTCGAGCCGGCCACCGCGCATGCGGCTGACGATTGCATGTCGCTACGCTCTCCGTGGCTGGGCGGCACGATTGTCTTTTGCCTGCGCCTTGGGGTGCAGCGGGTTGCCGCTGAGCTGCGCATGCCTGGCCGGCCGTGCGCCGCGAAGAACGTCGAAGGCCTCCGCATAGGCCATGCCCAGCAGATAGGAGATCATCGGAAAACGGCTTGATTCGGCCATTTGCACGAGCTCATTGGTCATCGACGAAATATATTGAAGACTATCGATTTCCGACTGGCGTAAGGATTGATTTGGCACGTGCTGCTCCTGTCTCTGGTTATACCCTGGGGAACGCGTTACTGGCCGGACTGCACATTGTTGGTCGACTAATTGATGGATTGGCTCGCGGTGGACGGGTCTCTTTCCGGGGTCGAGAGGGTCAAGGCATAGATCGGTGCGTCGGTGAGACTGTCGAGACCAAGCAGCCGCTTGATGGCGGAATGATTGAGCGCGGCTGTCGGACATGCCGACAGGCCATGATTGGTCGCCGCCAGCATGATATTCTGGCCGATATGGCCGGCCTCGATCAGCACGACACGATAGGCGTTGGCGTCCTCATATTTCCACATCGTGCGATCGAGCCTGGCGCAAAGCAGGATCAGGCACGGCATGCTATCAGCCCACTCCTGTCCGCCGACCAGTTCGGAGATCTTCGGCAGATGGTTCGCGGAAATCCTGCCAAGGTCGTGATCGGCGGCGGAATAATGATAGACACCGGGCTCGAGGCCATCGACGCCGAGCGCGACCACATAGGCCTCATAGGGATTCCGCGCGCCGCCGGAAGGGGTCATGCCAAGCGGCAGGGTGCCAACGCAATTGGCGGTCTCGCCGATGATGCCGAGCCCTGCGAACAGGCAATCGGAAAGCTGTTTGGCTGTGATGGTGGGCTGAGCCGCCGTGCGGTTGGTGCGGCGCCGCGCCATCAAGCTAAGAAGTTCGTTGTCTTCCAGTGCATTCGGCAGCTGGATAGCGCCGGCGGAATTCTTGAGCAGGAGGTCCGGCTGCGGCGTATGGCCGGCGCGTTCTATCTGCCGCTCTTCCGCCTGCTCGATGGTCATGTATTCGCTGTCCTGGACGCAGAAATGCATCAGCGCCGTCGGAAGCCCCCAACTCCATTGTCCTGAAAATTGTTCCTCCTGCTCGGCGAGAGGCGATCCGGCGGTGACCAGGGCGGAAAAATCGAGCAACTGCGGAACGACAGCCTTCAACTCGGACTTCGACCACCCATGGGCGCGGGCAATGTCCGCCGTCGATGCCCATTTGTCCCACGATGCGAGAAGGCCGACCATCTCAGGGCTGCATTCGAAGACGCTTCTGGTCAGGAAGTTGCATGCCGTGACCTTGTTCGGTCCGGGGT
>NZ_RZRA01000664.1:0-3269 GCF_003998945.1 Mesorhizobium sp. M7A.F.Ca.CA.003.01.2.1
GGCCTGGGCGGCTGCGCGCTCGGCTGACGACAGCGGGAGGCGGTCAAGGTCGCGGACGTGGCGCACCCCGGCGCGGACGTCCGCCTGCCAGGCGGTGTCAGGATCGGCGGAGCGTGCATCGTGGAGGTTCGTGTCTGAAGTCATCAGGGTTCTCGGGGCAGTTTCTGGCGGAGCTATCGGCCGGATGGCCAGGCGGGTCAACCTTCTGGGGTGGTCGCCGCCATCAAATCCACCGCCTGCAAATCCGTAGGTATTTAGCCAAAATGGCACTATTCTGCGCAGTCTGGGCTTCAGGGAAAACGAATGGACTTCAGCACAGGCCATGGTTACCTGCTCATCGGCGGCCTCATCCTCGTCGGTACTGGGCTGCTCATCCTGTCGCTGATCGTCAATCTGCGCGTCGCCCACAGTGTGCGCGACGACGTGCGTCATCGCGAAAAGCTGCTGGAATACTACCGTAACATCTTCTCGCAGTTGGGCGTGATCCTGATCGGCATCGGCGTGTCGCTGTTCATCTTCTTTTTCCAGCAGAATTACCAAGACCAGCGCAGACGCGAAACGGATCTCCAGCAGGTTCTGGCCAAGCTGGCGGCGCGCATCGCTCGTGGCGCTCCCCTCGTCGAGTCACTTGGCGAATTCGACGCGCTGCTGGATGACGGCGGGGCCTACGTTAGTCCCGAACTTGGTGGAACCAACGCCGCCATCGGCGCGCAGGGAGCGGAGCTTGGCAAGCAGATCCGCGAAATCCTGCTGGTTGAGCGCGACGTCGACATCCGGGACTTCGACATCCTCAACCTGTCGCGCGATTTCGAGTCGTCGTTCGTCGTCAACCAGCTCGATCCGACGCTATGGTTCGACATCGTGCGCGACGAGAGCGAGATCAAATATGCCATCACCCAACTCACCCTCGACTACAAGGACCTGCAGGATGCGATCGGCGGCGAGCCGATCGAGGTTGCGATCGCCAATCCTGAAACCGAGCGCAAGATCAAGCACGAGGTGCTCGACATCTTCTACGATGCCGACCTCTTGCGCCAGCGCAGCAGGCGATTTCTCGGCCGTGCGTGCTGGCTTCTCAGCCACGGACGCAGCTTTGTCAGTCTTGCACCGGTCGACGCGATCGAAGCCGACGCGAGGTCACATCAGGAATGGATCGACAGATCGAAGCCCTCGCTGGCACAGACGAAATCGGGCAACGGCGATTGCTTCAAACTGCTCCGATACGGCCCGGCATCCTGACTCCCGGCGGGACCGGTCGATTTGGAAGTCAGTCCCCCACACGTTGCAGCGTGCCGAGATGATTGTCGTCGAGAAAACCTACAGTCATGGCCGACGCCTTGCCGTCAGCGCCGACCACGAAACTTACACCCGAGGGGCTGTCCGGCGTCTCCGCGTCGGGGAAGGTCAGGAAAAGATCACCGTCGAAATGCCTCAATGAATAGGACCGGCCGGCGGCCGGGCCCACCTTGAGTACAAGGTCGTCTCCCGCTTTCGACACAATCGCGTCGCCGATGAAGTCGTTGGCGTACCGGCCAGCATAGACACTGCCCGGCCCGGCTCGCCGTGACGGAGACGGCGGCGCGGCGTAGGCGGCCTTGGCCGCCGCGACCACCGGACCGAACAGGCCCGCATAGATATCATTCCACGCCTTGACCCAGTCCTTCTCGACCTTACCGTCGAAGACGAGATCGGCGAAGCTGTCGGACAATCCCTCCGGCAGGCCAGTCGGAAAGGCGTTGGCGACGATGACTATGCCCAGCTTCTCCTTTGGGAAGACTGTCACCAGGGTACGCGCGCCGACGCTGAAAGCGCCGGCGTGGCCCCAGCTCAGGCCGTGTCGGCCGAATTCGACATTCCAGCCGAGGCCGTAGAACGATGCGCCGCCGGAGACGGGGTTGTTGCCGCGCGATATCAGCGGAACATGCGTCTGGCTTAGCGCATCGGCGGCAATCAGTGTCTTGCCGGCATAAACGCCGTTGTGGAGGATGAGGCGCACCCATTGCGAGAGGTCACGTGCCGTAGAGCTGACGCCGCCGGCGGGCGCCTGCGCATCCGGATCGCGCTCTATCCTCGCTGCCCAGGCGCCATCGACCTTGACGTGAAGCGCGGCGCGGTTGGTTCGCTTGACGAAGTCCGAATGGCGGGAACTCGTGGAGGCCATGCCCAGCGGACGGTAGAGCTTCTCCTCGGCGACCTGCTCCCAGGGCTTTCCCGTCGGTGTCGCGGCTGCCACGGCACCCTCTGTCAATCCGAAATTGCTGTAAGAATACCCGGCCCGAAAGCTCGACGATGGCGGCACGAACCGCAGGCGATGCAGGATCTCGACGCGGTCGTAGCCAATGTCCTCGAGGTCGTCTCCGGCGGTGCCTGGAAGCCCGCTGCGATGCGAAAACAGGTCACGGACGGTGAGCTGGCTTGCCGGATAAGGATCGGCCAACCTGAAGGCCGGATCGAGATCGGCGATCTTCGAATCCCAGGACACGATCCTGTCGCTAACCAACGCCGCTACGACGGTGGCGGAAACCGGCTTGGAAAGGGAGGCGATCTGGAACACCGTGTCGGCGTCGACGATCTCAGGCTTGCCGGCCTCGCGATGCCCAAAACCCTTGAGGAAGATCACCTCGTCATCGCGCACGACGCCGATGGCGAGCCCGGGCACGGCACCGTCCGCGACGGCGGCTTCGGCAAGCGCTTCGAGCTTCGACAGGGCAGCAGTGATGCGCTCGGGCGTGAGGCTATCGGCCGGCGCCGCGTGCGGCCAAAGCGCCATTGCGGCGATGAAGACCCAAACCCTCCACTGGCAGAGATTCCGATTCAGCCGCATGCACAAGCCTCCTCCCAGGAATTCACATGACCATGATACAGGCCCGCACGGGTGAGACCAGCCCTTCTCGGGCGGCTCACGCCGCGAGCCGGATTCATCGGCCGCGCCGACGACGTCAGCTTCAGCGCCGCGCTCCTGTTCCTACCGCCCAGCGGCGTCCGCCATCGCAACAAAGGCGCTCTCGATGGTCTCGAAAGCCAGCTCCGGATACAGCACTCCGGCTTCCGGCGTGGCCGTCTCGAGCGCGGTCTCGCCGCGTATCCAGAATGCCCGCAGCAGTCCAAGCCAGGGGGCTGACGCGATCATCGCCTCAAGCTCCGCCGCACTCTGAGGCACGATGCGCGGCGAGCGGCCGCTCACCCGGCGCCACAGATCGATCATTTCGTTCTGGGTGATCTTGTTTCGGGCGATGCGGATCTCGCTGCGGATGGCCTTGGGATCGTTC
>NZ_RZRA01000665.1:0-3267 GCF_003998945.1 Mesorhizobium sp. M7A.F.Ca.CA.003.01.2.1
CTTCCTGATGCGCACCGACTGGGGTTTTGTCCATCAGAACCCCGCCGACGGCCTGCGCATGACGGTGTCGGCGGGCGCCAATGTCGGCGAGCGGCTGATGGCGGTCGGCGACCGTCACTACGGCAGGATCCGCGCCACCGCCGTCGACTGGCTGTCGCGCGTCGAGATCGACGAGGACCGCATCGACGACGAGCCCCGCGCCTTTTCCGGCGGCATGCGCCAGCGCCTGCAGATTGCCCGCAACCTCGTCACCGGGCCGCGCCTGGTGTTCATGGATGAGCCAACAGGCGGCCTCGATGTCTCGGTGCAAGCCCGCCTGCTCGACCTGCTGCGTGGTCTGGTCACCGATCTCGGTCTGGCGGCCATCGTCGTCACCCACGACCTTGCCGTGGCGCGGCTCTTGTCGCAGCGCATGATGGTGATGAAGGACGGCCGCGTCGTCGAAAGCGGCCTCACCGACCGCGTGCTCGACGACCCGCGCGCGCCTTACACGCAATTGCTTGTTTCCTCGATTTTGCAGGTTTGACGATGGCGCCAAGGCACCCCCCTCTGGCCTGCCGGCCATCTCCCCCTCAAGGGGGGAGATTGGCTATCGTCCTCGGTTTCGCCACTCTCCAACGTTGCAGAACAAGCGCAACGAGAAAGCTGCCGATCTCCCCCCTTGAGGGGGAGATGCCTGGCAAGGCAGAGGGAGGCGTTGGCCCGCAAACGAACGACAATTGGAGGCCCTTCTGATGGCAACCCCCCTCGTTGTCTCCGACGTCGCCAAGAGTTTCACCATGCACCTGCGCGACGGCATCAAACTGCCTGTTGTCGCCGGTGTCTCGTTCTCGATCAGGGCTGGCGAATGCACCGTGCTCGGCGGTCCTTCCGGTGCCGGCAAGAGCTCGATCCTGAAGATGCTCTACGGCAACTACGCCGTCGACGAAGGCCAGATCATCGTCACGCATGATGATGGGCTGATCGACCTCGCCACCGCCAGCCCGCGCACCGTGCTGGCCATACGCCGGCAAACGATCGGCTATGTCAGCCAGTTCCTGCGCACCGTGCCGCGCGTCTCGGCGCTCGACGTCGTCGCCGAACCGCTGGTCGAGCGCGGCGAGAATCGCGAAGCCGCAAGGGACAAGGCGCGCGCCTTGCTGGCGCAGCTCAACCTGCCGGAGAAACTCTGGGCTTTGCCGCCTGCGACCTTCTCCGGCGGCGAGCAGCAGCGCGTCAACATCGCGCGCGGCTTCATCACCGAGCATCCGATCCTGCTGCTCGACGAGCCGACAGCCTCGCTCGATGCCAGGAACCGCGATGTCGTGATCGAACTCATCGCCGCCAAGAAGGCTGCAGGTGTCGCCCTGCTCGGCATCTTCCATGACCACGATGTACGCGAGGCGGTTGCCGACCGCATCATCGACGTCACCGCTTTCGCGCCCGGAAAAATCGCCGCATGACCAGGAAATTGTCCGAGACGCCGCTGGTCCACCCGACGGCGGATGTACAGAATTCGACGCTCGGCCGCTGGACCGAGATCGCCGACCGTAGCCGGGTCTCGGAAAGCGAACTTGGCGACTATTCCTACATGATGCAGGACTGCTCGGTCTGGTGTGCGACGATCGGCAAGTTCGCCAACATCGCGGCCAGCGTGCGCATCAACGCCACCAACCACCCGACCTGGCGGCCGACGCTGCATCACTTCACCTATCGCGCCTCGGACTACTGGGACGATGCCGAGCACGAGAGCGAATTCTTCGCCCAACGCCGCGCCAAGCGGGTCACCATCGGCCACGACACCTGGCTTGGTCACGGCTCGACCATCCTGCCCGGTGTCACCATCGGCGATGGCGCCGCGGTCGGCGCCGGCGCTGTCGTCTCGAAAGATGTAGCGCCCTATACGATCGTCGCCGGCGTGCCGGCAAAGCCGATCCGCGAGCGCTTCGATCGCCGCACGGCCGAACGCTACCAGGCGCTGGCCTGGTGGGACTGGGACCATGCAAGGCTGCGGGCCGCGTTGGATGACTTCCGGGAGCTCGAGGCCGAGGCGTTCTTGGAGAAATATGGCGGATAGCGACGCCAGGAACGGGCTGTCACTGACGCTGGGCAGCGGGGGCAAACCGCCCCCGCCCCTGCTATCCGCATGACGTGCCTCTCGACACCGGCATCGACGCCATGACGGCCCTTGTCTGGAACGCCTGAAGGACGGCCTCGCCATCGCCGGCGCGCGACGGGCGAGTATATGCGCATCAAGTGGTGCCGTCTGGCCACCGGCGCCAGCTCGCCAGGCCTGCATTCCACATCACCTTCGACTGCTGATCCTGGGCCGGCCGCAGACTCCGGCCTGTGGAGCGTAACAAAACTGACATCATCGCGACACGGCAGGTTCATGTGGCTGCGTTAGGCGAGAGCCTGACGATCAATGGTCCCGGACTGGAACCTGCCCCCATGCCAGCAAATTCCGCCACGCTCGAAATCCGCGGTGTCACCCGACGATTTGGCAAGAACACTGCCGTCAGCGACATCAACATCGCGATCCCGCAGGGTCAGATGGTTGGCATTATCGG
The DNA here is from genome assembly GCF_003998945.1 of Mesorhizobium sp. M7A.F.Ca.CA.003.01.2.1. NCBI lineage: Bacteria > Pseudomonadati > Pseudomonadota > Alphaproteobacteria > Hyphomicrobiales > Phyllobacteriaceae > Mesorhizobium > Mesorhizobium sp. M7A.F.Ca.CA.003.01.2.1. The sequence continues at coordinate 2,550 of NZ_RZRA01000665.1, forward strand.
CCGTTCGGGCGCCGGCAAATCAACCCTCCTTCGCATGATCAACCGTCTCATCGATCCCAGCCAGGGGTCGATTTTTTTTGACGGCGCCGAGGTCTCGAAGCTGAGCGGTTCGCCGCTGCGGCGCTGGCAGCGTGACTGCGCCATGATCTTCCAGCAGTTCAACCTGGTGCCGCGCCTCGACGTGCTGACCAATGTGCTGCTCGGCAAGCTGAACCACCGCTCGACCATCACCAACCTGTTCGGCATGTTCTCCCGCGCCGAATGCGCCGAGGCGGTCGCGGCACTCGAGCGGCTCGACATCGTCCGCACCGCGCTGCAGCCCGCCGGCACCTTGTCGGGCGGCCAGCAGCAGCGCGTCGCCATCGCTCGTGCCATGATGCAGCAGCCCAGAGTGATCCTCGCCGACGAGCCGATCGCCTCGCTCGACCCGCTCAACGCCAAGGTGGTGATGGATTCGCTGCAGGACATCAATTTGCGCGAAGGCATCACCGTCGTCACCAATCTGCACACGCTGGACACCGCCCGCACCTACTGCAACCGCATCATCGGCATGGCTGCCGGCAAGGTCGTCTTCGACGGCCCGCCGGAAGAGCTCAACCGCGAGGCGGTGCGCCTCGTCTACGGCGCCAAAGACCATCTTCCTGAACATTGGATATTTCTCCTGTAGGTTCCGGCCCCGCGCCGGCAGCGTTATCGATTTTGACAGGTGCCCTTGACG
>NZ_RZRA01000666.1:0-3259 GCF_003998945.1 Mesorhizobium sp. M7A.F.Ca.CA.003.01.2.1
GGCTCCCGGTTCCGGTGCTGGCGGTCGACGATCCGCGCCTGGCGCTGGCGCAGAGTGCGGCACGCTATTTCGGCAAGCAGCCTGAGATCATGGTCGCGGTGACCGGCACCAGCGGCAAGACCTCGGTCGCAGCCTTCACCAGGCAGATCTGGGAGCAAGCCGGTTATGCCGCCGCTTCGATCGGCACCACCGGCGTGGTGGCGCCTGGGCGCAACGACTATGGTTCGCTGACGACACCCGATCCGGTCGCCCTGCATCAATTGCTGCGGGAATTGGCCGATGCCGGCGTCACCCACGCCTCGATGGAAGCCTCCAGCCATGGGCTCGACCAGCGCCGCCTCGACGGCGTGAAGCTGGCCGCCGGCGGCTTCACCAATCTCGGCCGCGACCATATGGATTATCATCCGACCATCGAGGATTATCACCGCGCCAAACTGCGCCTGTTCGACACGTTGCTGCCGAAGGGCGCGCCGGCCGTGATCTTCGCCGACGATCCATGGTCGGCGCCGACGACCGTGGCCGCAAAGGCTGCCGGGCTCAATGTGCTGACGGTCGGCCGCCATGGCGACTTCCTCAGGCTGAAGCGGGTCGAGCACGAACGCCACCGCCAGCGGGCCGAAGTCGAGGCCGACGGCGTGCTCTACGAGATCGACCTGCCGCTGGCCGGTGATTTCCAGATTTCGAACGCGCTGGTTTCGGCGGGTCTTGCCATTTCCACGGGAACACCTGTCGCCAAGGCCCTGATAGCGTTGGAGAAACTGAAGGGCGCGCCGGGCCGGCTCGACCTCGTCGGCACCACCGGCAATGGCGCGCCGGTCTATGTCGACTATGCCCACAAGCCGGACGCGCTGGAAAACGTGCTGGCTTCGGTACGGCCGTTCACCACCGGTCGTGTCATCGTCGTGTTCGGCTGCGGCGGCGACCGCGACCGGGGAAAAAGGCCGATCATGGGCGAAATCGCGACGCGGCTTGCCGATGTCGTCATCGTCACCGACGACAATCCGCGCTCCGAAGTGCCGGAAACGATCCGTGCCGCTATTTTGGCCGCTGCTCCAGGTGCCATCGAGATCGGCGACCGGCGCCAGGCGATCCACGAAGCGGTCGCCATGCTGCATGCCGGCGACACGCTGATCGTGGCCGGTAAGGGCCACGAGGAAGGCCAGACGATCGGCTCCGAGACCTTGCATTTCTCCGATCATGAGGAAGTCCGCGCGGCACTCACGGAGCGCGCAGCATGAGCTTGCTGTGGACCTCCGAAGCGCTGGTTGCCGCCATGGACGGGCGGCCGCTCGGGCCGATGCCGGAGGGGATTTCAGGCATTTCGATCGACAGCCGCAGCCTGCAGCCGGGCGACGCCTTCTTCGCCATCAAGGGCGAGGCGATGGACGGCCATGACTTCGCAACCGCCGCCATCAAGGCTGGCGCTGGCGTGCTGGTGGTGGCCGAAGGCAAGCTGCCGTCGCTCGGCCGGTTGACAGCGCCGATCATCGTCGTCGAGGACGTGCTGGTCGCGCTGGAAAAGCTTGGAGTTGCATCGCGCGCCCGCTCGAGCGCGAAAATCATCGCTGTGACCGGTTCGGCCGGCAAGACCACCACCAAGGAAGCGCTGCGCCATGTGCTGCAAGCCGTAGGCAAGGTGCATGCCTCGGCGCAGTCCTTCAACAATCACTGGGGCGTGCCGCTGACCTTGGCGCGGATGCCTGATGATTGCGACTATGCCGTGTTCGAGATCGGCATGAACCATCCCGACGAGATCCGTCCGCTGGTCAAGATGGTGAGGCCGCATGTCGCCATCGTCACCATGATCGCGGCGGCGCATCTCGGCTTTTTCCGTAATCTGGACGAGATCGCCAAGGCCAAGGCCGAGATTTTCGAGGGGTTGGAGCCCGAGGGGGCCGCCGTCCTCAACCGCGACGATGCCCGATTCAAGCTGCTCGACAAGATGGCCCATGCCGCCGGTGTCGAGCACGTCTACGGCTTCGGCGAGAATGCGCGCTCTACCTTCAAGCTCACCAAATGCGAACTGCATGCCGATCATTCCGACATCACCGCCAGGATCGGCGGCCACGAAGTGACGGCGCGGATCGGCGCGCCCGGTCGCCATATGGTGCAGAACGTGCTGGCGGTGCTGGGTGCGGCGCATCTGGTCGGCGCCGATCTCGACAAGGTTGCTTCAGCACTGGCCGATCTCTCCGCCGAGCGCGGGCGCGGCAAGCGCCATGTGCTGCGCCATCCCGGTGGTTCGACTTCGAGCCACCCCGGTGGACTGATCACGCTGATCGACGAAAGCTACAACGCCAATCCGGCATCGATGGCTGCTGCGATGGCGTTGCTCAACGCGACGCCGGTGACGGGCGAGGGCCGCCGCATCGCCGTGCTCGGCGACATGCTCGAACTCGGCGACCATTCGACCAAGCTGCATGCGGCCCTTGCCGATCTCATCGTCGGCACGGGCACGCAGACCGTTTTTCTTGGCGGCCCGGAAATGCGGGCGCTGGCCGAAGCGCTGCCGGCTGACATCAAGACGGAATACCGCGCCGGTGTCGAGGAGCTGAAGCCGGTGCTGCTTGCCGCGCTCAAGCCGGGTGACGTGGTGATGATCAAATCGTCGAAGGGCATCGGTTTTGCAAAACTGGTCGATGCGCTGCTGGGCAAATTCCCGGCTGAATCGACAACCAGAAAACAGACCTAGGTCGGGGGACGAAAGCGCATGTTCACACTGCTCGTCGATTTTGCGGACAAGGTCTCGGTCTTCAATGTCTTCCGCTACATCACCTTCCGCACCGGTGGGGCGCTGATCACGTCGGCGCTGATCGTCTTCATCTTTGGACCGACCATCATCAATTCGCTGCGGCTGCGGCAAGGCAAGGGCCAGCCGATCCGCGCCGACGGGCCGCAGACACATTTCAAGAAGGCCGGCACGCCGACCATGGGCGGGCTGATGATCCTGTCGGGCATCATCGGCTCGTCGCTTTTGTGGGCGAACCTGTCGAGCATCTATGTCTGGGTGGTGCTGCTGGTGACGCTGGGCTTCGGCTCGATCGGCTTTTACGACGACTATCTGAAGGTCACCAAGCAGTCGCATCTCGGCTTTTCCGGCAAGGCACGGCTGGCGCTGGAATTCGTCATCGCCGGCATCGCCGCTTGGGTGATCATGCACAATGGCCAGGCGCCGTTCTCGTCGTCGCTGACTTTTCCCTTCGCCAAGGAATTCATCGTCAATCTCGGCTGGTTCTTCATTCCGTTCTCCTGCTTCGTC
>NZ_RZRA01000667.1:0-3259 GCF_003998945.1 Mesorhizobium sp. M7A.F.Ca.CA.003.01.2.1
AGACAGCGCTTGGCGAGGCTACCAAGACCGTGCCTTACGTGCAGGACGGCGCCAAAATCTATCGCTTCACCGTTGCCTGGGGACAGGAGCGTTCGACCGATGACCTCGAAGGTCCGGTGACGAAAGAATCCGACCTGCGTCCGTCGGAAGCCCAAGTGCTCGCCCTGCTGCCGAAATACACCGGCGTCATCATGCAGACGCCGCCGCAATTCTCGGCCATCAAGATCGCAGGCGAGCGCGCCTATGATCTGGCCCGCGACGGCGCGACGGTCGACATACCCGCGCGAGAGATCGAGATCGGCCGTCTGGACGTTGTCGAGCATGGCGCCGACCATACTGTTTTCGAGGTCGAGTGCGGCAAGGGCACCTATGTGCGCTCGCTGGCCCGCGACATGGGCCGCGACATCGGCTGCTTCGGTCACATCTCCGAATTGCGCCGGGTCGAGGTCGAGCCGTTCACCTCGGAAGACTTCGTCACCATCGCCGAACTGGAAGCCGCCCGTTTCGGTGTGGAGGAGGTCGACAGCTCGGACACGACAGAAGCCGCTGACAAGGCAGAGGCTGCCGACAAGGTGGAAGCGCCAATCGACTTCGACGCCATCGATGCGCTTCTGGTCGACACATCGGCTGCCCTCGATTGCCTGCCGCAGATCGCCATCAGCGATGACGCGGCAACCAAGATCCGCCTCGGCAACCCGGTCATCATCCGCGGCCGCGACGCACCGGTGGAAGCCGAAGAAGCCTGCGCCACGGCGCGCGGCAAGCTGGTCGCCATCGGTGCCATTGAGCAAGGCATGTTCAAGCCCAAGCGGGTCTTTGCCGGTTGATTCCTGTCGTCTAATGTCGAGGCGAGGACTCGCACGAGGGGAATATGGCAAAGGCTGAGACCGTGAAGACGCGGGCACCGGCGAAAACGCGGCGGCCGCCGGTCGGTGCGTCGCCCGGCACGCTGATCGCCGACCCGTCGGCGCGTCGCTCGGAACTGCGTCTGACGCTGATCTCGCCCGAAAAATTCAAGACTATCGAAAATGCCAGCATCGACGACCTCAACACCCATTGCCACAAATGGCCGGTCCTCTGGCTCGACTGCACCGGCCTCGCCAACATCCCGCTGATCGAGGAGATCGGCCGCATTTTCAGCCTGCATCCGCTGGCGCTGGAGGACGTCGTCAACACCGGCCAGCGGCCTAAGGTCGACTTCTTCGAGGACCATGCCTTCGTCGTCGTCAGGATGATCGACGATGTCACCTCGCACCGCTATGAGCAGATCGCCGTCTTCTTCGGCAGCAACTTCGTCGTTACCTTCCAGGAGCGGGAAGGCGATCCATTCGATCCGGTGCGCAAGCGCATTGAAAGTTCGGCGCCCAACCGGCTGCGCGCCCGCGGCGCCGACTATCTTGCCTATGCGCTGATCGATGCCATCGTCGACAGCTATTTTCCGCCGATCGAGGCCGCCGGTGACATGGTCGACAGCATCGAGGACCAGATGCTGCATTCGCCGCACAAACACCAGATGCGGCAGCTGCATGAATTGCGGCGTGACGCCAACGTGCTGAAAGGCGTGCTGTGGCCGATGCGCGATGCGCTGGCGACGCTGATCCGCAACGATGTGCCCTATGTGAAGGCCGAGACCAAGATCTTCCTCAACGACACGCTCGACCATGCGCTCAGGCTGATCGAGCTGGTCGAGACCCAGCGCGATATGCTGACCGGCCTGATCGAGATGCACCTGTCGCTGAGCCAGGCGCGCACCAACGACGTTATCAGCTATCTCACCATCGTCTCGGTCATCTTCATGCCGCTCACCTTCCTGGTCGGCATCTGGGGCATGAATTTCGATCCGGAGTCTTCGCCCTGGAACATGCCGGAACTGAAGGCCTACTACGGCTATCCCTTGTCGCTGCTGTTCATGGCGCTTGTCGCGTTCGGGCTGATCGCCTTCTTCAAATGGAAGAAATGGCTTTGACAGGGATAAACCTGCCATTTTGGCCTGAAAAGCCGGCTTGTGAATTGGGCTGGTGTTTTCCGGGGAATTGCACTATATGCGCCGCAGCTTAGCGCTATGACGCTTTGCTTGCACCGGCCCCTGCTGGACGACATCCCGGCTGAGGGCGACCCGTTTCCTCAAACAGATAAGGAAAAACACGATGTCGATTACTGCCGAGCGCAAACAGGAATTGATGGGTGAATTCGCAACCGCCAAGGGCGATACCGGGTCTCCGGAAGTCCAGGTGGCCATCCTTTCCGAGCGCATCAAGAACCTGACCGACCATTTCAAGGACCACAAGAAGGATAACCATTCCCGCCGTGGTCTGCTTGCTCTCGTCTCCCAGCGCCGCAGCCTGCTTGATTATCTCAAGCGCAAGGACGACGCGCGCTACCAGACGCTGATCGAGAAGCTCGGTCTGCGTCGTTGACGAATTGACCGGCGGGCTTTCGAAGGAGAGCCCGCCGGTCGCGCATTCTGCCAGTCGTATCGACTGGCCAGACCCGGTTTCGATCGTGCAGAGGGCACTCGAAACCGCCCATGGACGGTCATGGGGCAGGATTGCAGGACGCTCGCGCGCGCACCGCGCCGAAATCACCCGAGCCTCCCGTTGTCTTGCCCGTGGCTGCCCGAGAAAGGAAGCCAGGGAAAGGGCATCTCCGCGCACCGTGAAACGGCGCGGCCCTTTCCTCATATTAAGGACAAGAGATGTTCAATCACCACAAAGTGGAAATCGAATGGGGCGGTCGTCCGCTCATCCTCGAAACCGGCAAGATCGCGCGCCAGGCTGATGGCGCGGTGCTCGCCACCTACGGCGAGACCAAGGTCCTCGCCACCGTCGTTTCGATGAAGGAGCCGAAGCCCGGCCTCGATTTCTTCCCGCTGACCGTCAACTACCAGGAAAAGACCTACGCCGCCGGCAAGATCCCGGGTGGCTATTTCAAGCGTGAAGGCCGTCCGAGCGAGAAGGAAACGCTGGTTTCCCGCCTCATCGACCGCCCGATCCGCCCGCTCTTCGCCTCCGGCTACAAGAACGACACCCAGATCGTCGTCACCGTCGTCCAGCATGATCTCGAGAACGATCCCGACATCCTGTCGATCGTTGCCACTTCGGCCGCCCTGACGCTCTCCGGCGTCCCCTTCATGGGCCCGGTCGGCGGCGCCCGCGTCGGCTACATCAACGGCGAATACGTTCTGAACCCGCATGTCGACGAGATGCAGGAATCCAAGCTCGACCTCGTTGTCGCCGGCACCGCCGACGCTGTGCTGATG
>NZ_RZRA01000668.1:0-3254 GCF_003998945.1 Mesorhizobium sp. M7A.F.Ca.CA.003.01.2.1
CTATCGCGACATGGCCGATCATTCGGCGGGCGACTTCATCGCCTGGAGCCCGGTGGTGCGGCAGCGGCTCAACGAGAAATATTCCTTCGTGCATCCGGAAAATCCTGGCATCAACCGGCTGTCGCACATGCTGTGGACCGGTGCGCCGACGGTGGATGGGGCGGATGCCCGCAATGCCGTGTTCTACGGCGACAAGGCGATCGACCGCTCGCCCTGCGGCACCGGCACCTCGGCGCGCATGGCGCAGCTTCATGCCAAGGGCAAACTCAAGGCCGGAGACAGCTTCGTGCATGAATCGATCATCGGTTCGCTGTTCAAGGGCAAGGTCGAAAAGGATGTCAGCGTGGCCGGCAAGCCGGCCATCATTCCCTCGATCGGCGGCTGGGCGCGCATGACCGGACTGAACACCATCTTCATCGACGACCGCGACCCGTTCGCGCACGGGTTTGTTGTCAAGTGATGGGAATCCTGACCTTGCGGAAAGCAACGACCTGAAAAATGGATCGTGCCAAAAACGCAAGGATTCCTTTCATCACCTAATTTTGACGGCGATTTCTTCGAAACGGGGCGCATGATGCGGTCGAATCGTCAAAGACATTGCGTTATGCCAATGGTAGGGTCCGCGATAGTCCAGGGGTCGGATGATGGAAAACGGGCAATCGGGCGGCGTGCTTCGAAAACACGCATGACGATTGAAAAATGACGTTGCAATCCGGGCTCGAAACTTTACGACTAGGGGAAATACGAAAAGGAATGCGTCTGCATGGGCGACATTCCAGGGGAGCCATGTACACATGCAGTACTTTGTCCAGCAGCTTATCAACGGGCTGACGCTGGGATCGATCTATGGGCTGATCGCGATCGGCTACACGATGGTCTACGGCATCATCGGTATGATCAATTTCGCCCATGGCGACATCTTCATGGTGGGTGCCTTCACGGCACTGATCGTCTTCCTCGCCCTTGGCGCGCTGTTCTATTCCGTGCCGGTTGTGCTGGCGCTGCTGATCATGATGATCGTGGCGATGCTGCTCACCAGCCTCTACAACTGGACGATCGAAAAGGTGGCCTACCGGCCGCTGCGCGGTTCGTTCCGACTGGCCCCGCTGATCACTGCCATCGGCATGTCGATCGCGCTGTCGAACTTCGTCCAGGTGACGCAGGGTCCCCGCAACAAGCCGATCCCGCCGATGGTCAGCCAGGTTTACAACATCAACGGCATCAGCGTGTCGCTGAAGCAGATCATCATCGTCGTCGTCACGGCGCTGCTGCTGGCGCTGTTCTGGTATCTGGTCAACAAGACCTCGCTTGGACGAGCGCAACGGGCCTGTGAGCAGGACCGCAAGATGGCGGCGCTGCTCGGCATCGATGTCGACCGTACCATCTCGATCACCTTCATCATGGGTGCGGCCCTTGCCGCGGTCGCCGGCACTTTGTTCCTGATGTATTACGGCGTCATTGCCTTCTCGGATGGTTTCACGCCGGGCGTGAAAGCCTTCACGGCGGCGGTGCTGGGCGGCATCGGTTCGCTGCCGGGCGCGGTGGTCGGCGGGTTGATGATCGGCTTCATCGAGAGCATGTGGTCGGCCTATTTCTCGATCGACTACAAGGATGTCGCGGCGTTCTCGATCCTGGCCATCGTGCTGATCTTCCTGCCTTCCGGCATATTGGGCCGGCCAGAAGTCGAAAAGGTCTGAGACTATGGCCGTCACCGTATCTCCGGAGCGCGACACCGTCGCCACCCCCATGCAGCGCGCATTGCGTGAGGCGCTCTATGCCGCTGCCATATCGTTTGGCCTGTTCGTGCTGTTCATCGGCCTGAAGACCGGCCAGAACATTTCCAATGAACTGGTCCTGACGACACGCTGGGGCCTGCTTGCCGCCGTGGTTATCGCCACGGCTGTCGGGCGCTTCCTCTATGTCGCCTATGGACAGCCCTTCCTGGCCAACCAGAAGATCACCGACGTCGCCACCGGCCTGCTGCCGGCCAGCGTGGCGTCACGCTTCTTCCAGTTGCCGGCCTTCATCGTGGCCTTGGTCGCGGCGGTGGTGTTGTTTGCGGTCAACAGCTCTCTCGTCGGATGGGTGGGAGCGGAGCCGGCGGGCTATCTGCAGTTCCTGCGCGCCTTGTCGGTCATCTATGTGCTGGCCTGCGTGATCTATTATTTCCGCGGCTTCATTCATGCCAACTTCACCAAACTCGGCATTGCCGCGCTGATCCTCTATCCGATCCTGGTGGTGGCGATCCTGTCGCTGATGTCCTGGTCGTTCGTCGGCGGACTGCAAGGCTCGCTGAAATGGGTCGACAATTTCGGCATCCAGATCCTGATCTATGTGATGCTGGCCTGGGGCCTGAACATCGTCGTTGGCCTCGCCGGCCTGCTCGACCTCGGTTATGTCGCCTTCTACGCGGTCGGCGCCTATGCCTATGCGCTGCTCGGCACGCAGTACGGCCTGTCGTTCTGGATCCTTTTGCCGGCCGCCGGCGCCATGGCCGCCTTCTGGGGCGTGCTGCTCGGTTTCCCGGTGCTGCGCCTGCGCGGCGATTACCTGGCGATCGTCACCTTGGCTTTCGGTGAGATCATCCGCCTGGTGCTGATCAACTGGCGGGAAGTCACCAACGGTTCAGCCGGTATTTCCGGCATCCCGAAGGTCACCTTCTTCGGCCTGATGACCTTCAACGTGTCGGACCCCAATTACGTCGCCAAGGTGCTGCATCTGGCGACATCGAGCGCCTACTACAAGATCTTCCTCTATTACCTGATCCTGGCGCTGGCGCTGCTGACAGCCTTCGTCACCATCCGGCTGCGGCGCATGCCGGTCGGCCGTGCCTGGGAAGCGTTGCGCGAGGACGAGATCGCCTGCCGCTCGCTCGGCATCAACACCACCACCACGAAGCTTACGGCCTTTGCCACGGGTGCGATGTTCGGCGGCTTCGCCGGCGCATTCTTCGCCGCACGGCAGGGCTTCGTCAGCCCGGAATCCTTCGTCTTCCTGGAATCGGCCATCATCCTGGCCATCGTGGTTCTCGGTGGCATGGGCTCGCTGGTCGGCATAGCGGTCGCCGCAATGGTGATGATCGGCGGCACCGAGGCGTTGCGCGAACTCGACTTCCTCAAGCAGGTCTTCGGACCGGACTTCACACCGGAACTCTACCGCATGCTGCTGTTCGGCATGGCCATGGTCATCGTCATGCTGTGGAAGCCGCGCGGCTTCCACAGCATGACGATGACCATGGCCAGGCCGAACGGCAG
>NZ_RZRA01000669.1:0-3254 GCF_003998945.1 Mesorhizobium sp. M7A.F.Ca.CA.003.01.2.1
GACGCCTCGTTGATCAACGAGGGGAAGAAGGCGAAGTAGTTCATGCTCATCGCCGCCAGGCCTTCGGTGATGGCCTGGTTGTTCTCGACGAAAAAGGCGTTGGTCCAGCCCGGAGGCGTGAAGCCGAACAGCTTGCGGTAGTTTTCCGCCGCGGCCACCGCCTTGTCCGAGTTGATGATGCCGTCGACCTTGTAGGTGCCGAAGTCGCCGAGCTCACCGCCATACGAGAACAGCGCGTTCTCGAAGCCCATCGCCAGGCCGTCATACTGGTTCTGTGTGTAGATGGCGATGCCGTAGCGGTTCTGGTCGGGCCTGTTGAAGAACTCCGCGATGTCGGTCATTTCCTTGAAGGTCTTCGGAACGGCAAGGTCGTAGCCATACTTGGCCTTGAACGCTTCCATTTCCTTCGGATCCTCGAACCAGTCCTTGCGGTAGGCCCAGCCCACGGCGTCGCCCTCGGCCGGGATCGACCAGTATTTGCCGCTGTTGCCGGGATATTCGGAGTAGAACTTGACCGTCGCCGGAGCCATCTTGTCGAGAACCTTGTTCTCTTTGACGAAGTCGGTGAGGTCGACATAGTGACCGCCCTCGGAGGCGGCACCAAGCCATTGCGAGTCGCCGACGACCAGGTCATAGGCGCTGCCCTTGGCGTTGAACTCGGTAAAGGCCTTGGTCTGGAAGTCGGCCCACGGGGTGGTTTCCACCGTGATCTTGACGCCGGTTTGCTTCTCGTACTCGTTGCCGAGCTCCTGCAGATAGTTTGCGGGATCCCATTCAGCCCAGAAGATGGTGAGTGACTTTTCCTGCGCGTAAACGGACGTTCCGCAGGCAAGCGTTAAGCCGATACCAGCAAGTACGCTGGTCACTAACTTGCGCATAATGATTTCCTCCCTTGTGCGCGTTCTACCTTATCGTGCGAGCCGGCAACGTGGCCGGCCCTGGTAGTTCCTCCCGTGATCGCACCTTTCCGGTTTCGAGCCTCCTCGCCCCGCCGGAAAATGGATCGCAGCCCTCACTTTCGATCCGCTTTTCTGATCCAATCTGGTATTACCAATTTTGCATGCGCGTCAAGCCCTTTCTTGGCAGCTTGACGTGGCCATTTCCATCGGATTACCGCTTTATCTGCCTGTTTTACCAAGATTTTCCTACTCAGTGATATGATCGGGTATTGTCCAATACCCCACCCAACCGCTAAGATCAGTAGTGTGCATGCCAATCTGGTCGAACCAGTTAGGCTCTATTTCACGACTGCCTTCGGATCGAGGCTGCCTCCTTCATCGACCGATTCCGCCACTGCCGCACGCACCAGCGCCCCGGCCGCCCACTGTGCGACCGACATCGTCCGGCGGCTGTCCAGCCCCCAGATATCCTTGAGCACGATCAGCACCTCGACGCCGAAGATAAGCGACAGCGCCTGTGCCAGCCGCTTGAAGTCGCGCGGCGGCAAACGGCCCTTGAGCGGCGCGATCGCATCCTTCAGCAGGTCGATGCGGTGGCCACGCGTAAAGGCGGGCTCACCGCCCAGCGTGCCGGCCTGACGCCGCGCCCATTGATCGAGCGACAGCTTCAGTGCTGCCTTGAACGTAGCCTCGAAGGCCTCGATGCGCGGCATGGCCGTGTCGAACAGCTCGGCGACCCGGCGCTCGGCATCGGCGGAGGTCGATTGCCAGGTGAGGATTGGCCCCAGCCCCTCGTCGACGACGGCCTGCACCAGTGCCGACTGGCTCGGGAAGTAACGATAGGCGGTGGCGCGGGAAACCTCGGCCGCCTCGGCGACCTCGCTGACCGAGGGCGTGACGCCCGCCTGCATCAGCCTTGTTGCCGTCTCCAGCATCAGCCGTTTGGTCCGCGCGCGCGGCCCACGTTCGGGCACTGGGCCGGTTGCCCGTTCAGCCTCGTCGCTCGCAGCGGATTGTTGACGTGAGACATTCATACCAATACGATACGCACGTCTCAAAAATTTGCAATGGCGTCCGCATCGTCGAGTGGCCCGGGCAATGAGCGATGGGGGCGGCATCGCGCCTGCCAGGATTGGGAGAGCGCAATGAAGCGTATCTATGTGGTGGGGACCGCGGACACCAAGGGCGAGGAACTCGCCTTCCTGGCCGATGCAATCACGGCTGCGGGCGCCCTCGTTTGTCGTGTCGATGTCGGAACGCGCGACGCAACCATCCCCGTCGATATCAGCGCGAGGGAAATCGCCGACCATCATCCCGGCGGCAGTGAAACCGTGCTCGGCGGCAATGATCGCGGCGCCGCGGTCGCCGCAATGGGCATCGCCTTCGCCCGCTTTGCCCAATCGCGCAACGACATCGCGGCCATGATCGGCATTGGCGGCGGTGGCGGCACATCGATCGTCACGTCGGGCATGCGCGCCCTGCCGCTCGGCCTGCCCAAGATCATGGTCTCGACGCTCGCCTCCGGCGACACCGCTCCCTACGTCGATGTCTCCGACATCATCATGATGCCTTCTGTGACCGACATGGCCGGACTGAACCGGCTCTCCCGTGTCGTGTTGTACAACGCGGCTCAAGCCATATCAGGCATGGCGGCCAGCCCGGCGCCACCACCCGACGGCAAACCATCGATCGGCCTCACCATGTTCGGCGTCACCACGCCTTGCGTGACCGCCATCGCCGACCAGCTCCGTTCCGGATATGACTGCATGGTCTTCCACGCCACCGGCACTGGCGGCCGCAGCATGGAAAAGCTGGCCGACAGCGGCTTGCTGTCCGGCGTCGTCGACATCACCACGACCGAAGTCTGCGATCTTCTGTTCGGCGGCGTGCTGCCGGCGACGGAGGATCGTTTCGGCGCCGTCGCACGCACGGGGCTGCCCTATGTCGGCTCCGTCGGCGCGCTCGATATGGTGAACTTCTGGGCGCCTTCGACCATCCCGGAGCACTATCGCGACCGGCTGTTCTACGAACACAATCCCAATGTCACGCTGATGCGCACCACGGCGGACGAATGCCGTGCGATCGGCGAGTGGATCGGCACCAGGCTCGCCCGCTGCGGGGGACCGGTGCATTTTCTCATCCCGGAAAAAGGCGTCTCGGCGCTCGACATCGAAGGCGGCGCCTTCTTCGACCCGGAAGCCGACGCCGTTCTGTTCGATGCCATCGAGCGCACCATCAAGCCCAACGGCAAGCGCCGCGTGACGCGCCTGCCGCTGCATATCAACGACCCGGAATTCGCAAAGGCAGCAACAGCGGCCTTCCTCGACATCGCCAGACAGTGAGAGACCTCAAAAA
>NZ_RZRA01000066.1:0-10417 GCF_003998945.1 Mesorhizobium sp. M7A.F.Ca.CA.003.01.2.1
GGCGAAAGGATCAGGCACCCGTGAGCGCAACCGACACCCAGGATCCCAACCGTCGTGATTTTCTCTACGTCGCCACCGGCATGGCCGCAGTGGTCGGCGCGGGTGCTTTCGCGTGGCCGTTCATCGACCAGATGCGCCCTGACGCCTCGACGCTGGCGCTCGCCTCGGTCGAAGTCGACGTCGCCTCGCTGACGCCGGGCATGTCGCTGATCGTCAAATGGCGCGGCAAGCCGGTCGTGGTCCGCAACCGCACCGAACAGGAAATGAAGGACGGCGAGGCGGTCAAGCTGGCCGATCTCAAGGATCCGATCGCCCGCAACGCCAATCTGCCGGCCGACGCACCGGCGACCGACGCCAATCGCACCACGCCCGGCAAGGAAGCCTGGATGGTGATGGTTCAGGTCTGCACGCATCTCGGCTGCATTCCGCTTGGCCAGGAAGGCGATTTCGGCGGCTGGTTCTGCCCGTGCCACGGTTCGCAATACGACACCGCCGGCCGCATCCGCAAAGGCCCGGCGCCGGAGAACATGGCGGTTCCGGTATTCAAGTTCATTTCCGATACCAAGATCCTTATCGGTTGAGGCAGGGGGATATTTCGATGAGCGAGGGACACTCGACCTATACGCCCAAAACCGGTCTCGGACGCTGGTTCGACGCCCGCATGCCGCTGCCGCGGCTGGTCTATGACAGCTTCGTTGCCTATCCGGTGCCGCGCAACCTCAACTATGCATGGACCTTTGGCGGCATCCTGTCGATCATGCTGGTGGCGCAGATCCTGACCGGCATCGTGCTGGCCATGCATTACACGGCCGACACCAATCTGGCCTTCGGCTCGGTCGAGAAGATCATGCGCGACGTGAATTCGGGCTGGCTGCTGCGCTACATGCATTCGAACGGCGCCTCGTTTTTCTTCGTCGCCGTCTACATCCACATCTTCCGTGGCCTCTATTACGGCTCCTACAAGGCGCCGCGCGAACTGCTGTGGATCCTCGGCTGCATCATCTATCTCCTGATGATGGCGACCGGCTTCATGGGCTACGTGCTGCCATGGGGCCAGATGAGCTTCTGGGGCGCCACCGTCATCACCGGCTTCTTCAGCGCCATTCCGCTGGTCGGCGACTGGATCCAGCAGCTGCTGCTCGGCGGCTTTGCCGTCGACAACCCGACGCTGAACCGTTTCTTTGCGCTGCACTATCTGTTGCCGTTCATGATCGCCGGCGTTGTCGTGCTGCACATCTGGGCGCTGCATGTCGTCGGCCAGTCGAACCCGACGGGCATCGAGGTCAAGTCGAAGACCGACACCGTGGCCTTCACCCCCTACGCGACCATCAAGGACGCGTTCGGCATGATCGTGTTCCTGTTCTTCTTCGCCTATTTCGTCTTCTACCTGCCGAACTATCTCGGCCATCCCGACAACTACATCGTCGCCAACCCGCTGAAGACGCCGGCCCACATCGTGCCCGAATGGTACTTCCTGCCGTTCTACGCGATCCTGCGCGCCATCACCTTCAATGTCGGGCCGATCAACTCCAAGCTCGGCGGCGTGCTATGCATGTTCGGCGCCATCGTCATGTTGTTCCTGGTGCCGTGGCTCGACACTTCGAAGGTGCGCTCGGCGGTTTACCGGCCCTGGTACAAGCTGTTCTTCTGGCTGTTCGTGGCCGATGCCATCCTGCTTGGCTGGCTGGGCTCGCAGCCGGCAGAAGGCAGCTATGTGTTCATGGCGCAGATGGCGACATTGTTCTACTTCGCCTTCTTCCTGATCGCGCTGCCGGTGCTCGGCCTGATTGAGACGCCGCGACGGTTGCCGAACTCGATCACCGAGGCGGTGCTCGAGAAGAACAAGGGCGGCAGCGGACATCCGGCGGGCGCTACGGCGGCTCCGGAAACCAAAGGCTGAGCGGGTAGAGAATCTAAGGGGATTTGGCATGAAAAAGATTCTCACCTCGCTGGCGCTGATCGGCCTTGTGGCCGTCGCCGCTGGGGCCGCGGGCACTCGGGCGATCGCCGCCGAAGAGGCACACAATGTGGCCAATCCGACGCATTTCCCGATCGACGAGCCGAAGGAAATGGACTGGAGTTTCACTGGCCCATTCGGCACCTATGACAAGGCGCAGCTGCAGCGCGGCCTCAAGGTCTACAAGGAAGTCTGCTCGGCCTGCCATTCGATGAACCTGGTGGCGTTCCGCACGCTGTCGGACCTCGGCTATTCCGATGCGCAGATCAAGACGCTGTCGGCCGAGTACACCATCCACGACGGTCCCAACGATGCCGGCGACATGTTCGACCGTCCGGGCAAGCCGTCCGACCACTTCCCGCCGCCCTTCGCCAATGAGGAAGCCGCCGCTGCCTCCAATGGCGGTGCTGCTCCGCCAGACATGTCCCTGCTGGCCAAGGCTCGCGGTGTCGAACGCGGTTTTCCGCAGTTCGTCTTCGATATCTTTACCCAGTACGACGCGGGCGGCCCCGACTATATCCACTCGCTGCTGACCGGCTACGACCAGACACCGCCGGCCGGCATGGTCATCCCGGAAGGCACCCACTACAATCCGTACTTCATGTCCGGCGTGTCGCTGAAGATGCCCAAGCCGCTCTCCGATGGTCAGGTGACCTATGATGACGGTGCGCCGCAGACCATCGACCAGTATTCCCGCGACGTCTCCGCCTTCCTGGCATGGGCGGCCGAGCCGCATATGGAAGACCGCAAGAAGACCGGTTTTCGCGTTCTGGTGTTCCTGCTTTTGTTCGGCGCGCTGGTCTATCTCACCAAGCGCAAGGTGTGGGAAGGCGTGGCGCATTAAGCCACACGATCAAGTGATCACGAAGGGCGCCGAGAGGCGCCCTTTTGCATTTCCAGAAGCCGGCCATGTCACATGGCCGTCACCGCATCCGGCGATCCTGTGCTGCTCTCATCAAAGGATCGCACCCATGAAAAGATACGCATCGCTCGCGGCAGGCCTGTTGCTGCTCATCGTCGGCTCGGCCGCGCAAGCGGAAGACGCCCAGCCTTTCGTCACCAACAAGGATGTCGACCTGACGATGATCCTGCCGCCGCCGCCGGCAAACGATTCGGCGCAGACCAAGGCCGAACTCGGCGAGGTGCTGATGCTGCAGGTGACACGCACGCCCGAGATGGTAGCCAGCGCCGTCGCCGATGCCGACGAGAATGTCTGGCGCTTCGCCAACGTCATGGGGCCGAAATTCAACAAGGAAACGCTGCCCAAATTCAGCGCCTTCTTCGACCGCGTCGTGGCCACCGAAGGCGCCGTCGTCGATCCGGCCAAGGATATCTGGAAGCGCCCGCGTCCGCACCAGCTCAGCGACCTCGTCAAGCCGGCGGTCAAGCTGTCGAGTTCGGGTTCCTGGCCGTCCGGCCACGCCACCGTCGGCACCATGATGGGCATCATCCTGTCCGATATGGTTCCGGAAAAGCGCGCCGAGATCATGGCGCGTGCGGCCGAATACGCCCACAACCGCGAGGTCGGCGGCATCCACTATGCGTCCGACGTCGAGATGGGCAGGATTTCCGGCAGCGTCATCGCCGCGGTCCTGCTCAACCGGGACGACTTCAAGGCCGAGTATGAAGTGGCCAGGGCCGAGCTTCGTTCGGATCTCGGCATGTAATCTTTGTCAATCGGATTAGACCAGAAAGGGGCGCTTCGGCGTCCCTTTTTTTGCTCATGGCCATGTCCGGAGGGCAGCTCGAAAAATAGTCCGTTGGCACGCCGACAACAGGTTGATATTCGATGCATCGAACGGTGGCGAGAAACTTGTCCCGCCATGGCCTTTGGAATTCGATGATGCGGCTCAGCGACTGTCACAACTTTTCCGATTACCGCCGCATGGCGCAGCAGCGGCTGCCGGGGCCGATCTTTAACTACATCGACGGCGCGGCCGACGACGAGGTCACCTATCGCCGCAACACCGAAAGCTTCGAGACCTGCGATCTGGTTCCCAACGTGCTGCGCGGGGTGAGCGAGGTCGACATGTCGGTGACGGTCATGGGCCAGAAGCTGGCGATGCCGTTCTATTGCTCGCCGACCGCCTTGCAGCGCCTGTTCCATCACCAGGGCGAGCGCGCGGTCGCCAAGGCCGCCGCCAAATACGGCACGATGTTCGGCGTGTCGTCGCTGGGCACCGTCAGCCTCGAGGAGGCGCGCAGCATCAGCAGCGGCCCGCAGGTCTACCAGTTCTATTTCCACCGGGATCGCGGTCTTAACCGGGCGATGATGCAGCGGGCAAAGGCGGTCGGGGTCGAGGTGATGATGCTGACCGTCGACAGCATCACCGGGGGAAACCGCGAGCGCGACAAACGAACCGGCTTTGCCATTCCCTTCAAGCTCAACCTTACCGGAATGGCGCAGTTCGCGCTCAAGCCGGCCTGGGCGATCAACTATTTCATCCATGAGGACTTCAAGCTGCCGCAGCTCGACGAGCATGTCGACATGGGCGGCGGCACGATGTCGATCAGCCGTTACTTTACCGAGATGCTCGATCCGTCGATGACATGGGACGACGTCGCCGAGATGGTCAAGCTCTGGTCGGGTCCGTTCTGCCTCAAGGGCGTCATGTCGGTGGAGGATGCCAAACGCGCTGTCGACATCGGCTGCAGCGGCATCGTGCTGTCGAACCATGGCGGGCGGCAGCTGGATGGCTCACGGGCGGCGTTCGACCAGCTTGCCGAGATCGTCGATGCCGTTGGCGACAGGATCGACGTCATCATGGATGGCGGCGTGCAGCGCGGCACACACGTGCTGAAAGCGCTGTCGCTCGGCGCCAAGGCCGTCGGCGTCGGACGCTACTATCTGTTTCCGCTCGCGGCGGCCGGCCAGCCCGGCGTGGAACGGGCGCTCGAACAGATGCGGGTCGAGATCGAACGCGGCATGAGGCTGATGGGCTGCAGCTCGATCGAACAATTGTCGCGCAACAATCTCCGTTTCAGGTAATCTCGACCCATGAAATCCTCGCTCGAAGACACGCTGCTTGCCGCGATCCGCACCATTCCGGACTATCCCAAGCCCGGCATCCTGTTTCGCGACATCACCACGCTGCTTGGCAATGCGCGCGCCTTCCGCCGCGCCATCGACGAACTGGTGCATCCCTATGCCGGCCAGAAGATCGACAAGATCGCCGGCATCGAGGCGCGCGGCTTTATCCTTGGCGGCGCCGTCGCCCATCAGCTCTCGGCCGGTTTCGTGCCGATCCGCAAGAAGGGCAAGCTGCCCTACGAGACGGTGCGCGTCGCCTACAGCCTGGAATACGGGCTGGACGAAATGGAGATGCACAAGGACGGTGTTGCTCCGGGCGAGAAAGTGATCCTGGTCGACGATCTGATCGCCACCGGCGGCACGGCTGAAGCGGCGGTCAAGCTGCTGCGCCAGATAGGTGCCGACATCCTCGCCGCCTGTTTCGTCATCGACCTGCCGGACCTCGGCGGCCGTGCCAAGCTGGAGGCGCTCGGCGTGCCGGTGCGGACGCTGATTGGGTTCGAGGGGCATTGAGGGGCAGTTCTTCCTTCTCCCCTTGTGGGAGAAGGTGGATCGGCGCGCAGCGCCGAGACGGTTGAGGGGTGGGTGACGGAGTGCCGTCGGCGCCAAGCTGGAGCACCCCTCATCCGACCGAGCTTCGCTCGGCCACCTTCTCCCACAGGGGGAGAAGGAAGAAACCTACTCCACCTTCACCAGCACGGCGCTCTCGAACTCCAGCACCTTGGCGCCGGTCGAATCGAAAGCTTCCGAACGCAGCGCCAGCAGCCGCCAGCCGGGGCGTGAGGCAATCGGGCGGTGCGACAGCGCGGTGCGCGTGAAGGTGATGGTTTGCCCGGCATAGACCGGCTTCAGCCATTTCAGGTTCTTGAAGCCAGGCGAGGGGCCGAATTCCGGCACCGGACCGGGGCCGCTCCACGCAGCGATCTCGGCGTCCATGCGGTTTTCGAGATTGAGTTTCATCCAGGTGGCGGCGGTGTGCCAGCCGGATGCGCAGAGCCCGCCGAGCACGCTTTTCTTCGCGGCCTCCTCGTCGGTATGGAAGATCTGCGGGTCGTATTTGCGGGCGAAGGCCTTGATCGCCTCGGGCTCGAATGTGTGCGAGCCGAGCGTCACCGTGGTGCCGATACGAAAGAACTCGTCCAGTGTCATGCTTGGCTCCCCGCGGCATCGCGCGTGAGGAACATGGCGGAGTTCTCGAGCTCGAAGACGCTTTCGCCGCGCTGGTTGAACAGTTCGCTGCGCATTGTAACGAAGCCGAGTTGCGGCTTCGATTTGGACAGGCGCTTGGCAACGACCACCAGGGTGCCGGTCAGTTGATCGCCGGCCAGGACCGGCTTCTTCCATTTGACCTGATCGACGCCGGGCGCGCCCTGGCAGGTCGAGTCCAACAGGAAGGCATCGCACAGCATGCGCATGAACATGGCGCAGGTGTGCCAGCCCGACGCCGCCAGCCCACCGAGGATGCTGGCCTTGCCGGCTTCCTCGTCGAGATGCATCGGCTGCGGGTCGAATTCTCCGGCGAATTCGACGATCTCGGCGGCACTCACGAGCTTCGAGCCGAGGTCGATCGATGCACCCTCGATGAAGTCCTCATAGGCCCATGTTTTTATCTCTGCGGTCATGGTCTGGAATCCGGCTTGTCGACCCACGATCCTCAGGATCGGGGTTTCCGGATGCAGGCCGGCGTTCATTTGGTCAAGCGATTTCTACTGCGCCAGCCTGTGGCAGCCGATCGACAGGCCCACTCAGAGCCAGCCGCGGCGGCGGAAATACCAGAAGGGCAGGATCGCCGACAGCACCATCATGGCGATGGCGAAGGGATAGCCAAGTTCCCATTTCAACTCGGGGATGACGTCGAAATTCATGCCGTAGATCGAGGCGACCAAAGTCGGCGGCAGGAAGATGACGGCGGCGACCGAAAAGATCTTGATGATGGCGTTCTGCTCGATCGAGATCATGCCGAGCGTCGCGTCGAGCAGGAAGGAGATCTTCTGCGACAGGAAGGTGGCGTGGTCGGCGAGTGACAGCACGTCGCGAGACAGCGTCTTGATGCGCGCCTTGGTGTCCTTGCTCATCTTGGTGCGGGTCGAGGCATGGGCGAAAAAGCCCGCCAGGCGCTGCAGCGAGATCAGGCTGTCGCGGATCGAAGACGCGATGTCCTCCTTGCGGCCGATGGCTTTCAACAATTCCTGGAAGTCGCGATTGCGCTTGGAAACCTTGGTCGATCGCGCCTCGAAGATATCGCGCGAGATCGCCTCGATGTCACGGCCGGCACGCTCCAGAATGTCGGCGAGACGGTCGACGATCGCCTCCAGCAAGCCGATCAGGATGGTGTCGCCGCTGGTGCAGCCGGTCGCCACCTTCTCGGCGCGCTGCGGAAAGGTCTTGAAGGCCTTCGGCTCATGGTAGCGCACAGTGATCAACCTTGTGCCGGCGAGCACGAAGGTGACCGGCGACATCAAGGGATCGTCGACCTCGGTCTGCGCGGGCAGGGTTGCGGTCATGAAGTAGGCGCCGTCCTCGACATAGAGGCGGCTCGAAATCTCGATCTCCTCCATCTCCTCGCGCGTCGGAATGGCAACGCCGAGCCAGCTCTCGATCGTCGCTTCCTCTTCCTTTGTCGGGTTGAACAGGTCCGCCCAGACGATGGTCTCGCTGTTTGCCAGGAGATCGTCGACGACGCGCAGGCGATCATTGTCCACGACGAAGGCCTTGATCATCGCCTGATTCCCTTGCTGGGGCCAAAGGGTGCGTTCGGATTGACGCGTCGTGTTGGATTGCACGGTTCCTGGCGCCAGCGCCGACCGTGCGTCTGCCGCTTAGACCTGTGACGTGACAAAATCAAGACAAGCCCGAATCGGGCCGGGGGACGGCCCTCGCGGCTCGGAAGCCGCGTCAGCGGATCGATCTAAAGACTGGCTAGAGTGACCTCCAAGTCCTCGTATGCGCCGACGAGGGCATCCGCGCCATGTCGCAACAGAGCATCGCCATGAGTGCCGGTGCAATGACTGCCAGCGGTAAATCCGATCACGCGCATACCTGCTGCCTTGCCCGCCAGGACGCCATTCACGCTGTCCTCGACCACGATGCACTCCTTTGCATGAACACCGATCGTGTCCGCCGCATGCAAGAACAGGTCTGGTTCCGGCTTTCCATTGACGACCATGTCCGATGAAAAAATATTAGGATCGAAAAGGTCGACAAGGCCCGTGTGTTCGAGTTTCCAACGCAATCGGGCCAGCGGCGTGCTTGACGCCACACATCTCCATGCGGCGAGCCGGCCAATCACATTCCCTGCATCGGGTAAGGCCGCCAGATTCTTACGCAAGCGTTCGTTGGTGTGGTCGGCAAGCTGTTCAAAAAAGAGCGGAGAGAGCGGCTTGGCTCGCTCTTGGCCGATCGCTTCGAGCTTCGCCTGCCACATAGCGGGAGACAATCCCATGAAGGCTTGCGTATAGGCGCTTGGTTCGAACGTGATGCCGGCCGCCGCCAGATATTCAAGCTCGGTTGCCTGGTATATCTCCTCGCTGTTCACGAGGACGCCGTCACAATCAAATATTATCAGCTTTATAGGCGACACTTTGGGCCTGATATCTGGTGGTCGGCTCAGCCGGCCCGCGGACAGTCTCGAAGGACTTCCATCAAATCACGTGTTGAACTTGAACAGCAGGATGTCGCCGTCCTGGACGACATATTCCTTGCCTTCGTCGCGGGCCTTGCCGGCTTCCTTGGCCGCCACTTCGCCGCCCAGTGTGACGAAGTCATTGTAGGCGATGGTCTGGGCGCGGATGAAGCCGCGCTCGAAATCGGTGTGGATGACGCCGGCGGCCTGGGGGGCCTTGTCGCCCTTATGGATGGTCCAGGCGCGCGTCTCCTTCGGCCCGACGGTGAAGTAGGTGATGAGGTGCAACAGATCGTAGCCGGCGCGGATGACCTTGTTGAGGCCGGGCTCGTCGAGGCCGAGCGAGGACAGGAATTCCATCTCTTCCTCATCGGAGAGCTGTGCGACCTCGGCTTCGATGGCGGCCGAGATCACCACGGTGCCGGCGCCCTGGGCGGTCGCCATCTTTTCCACGGCCCTGGTGTGCTCGTTGCCGGTGGCTGCGTCGGCCTCGGCGACGTTGCAGACATAGAGCACGGGATGCGAGGTCAGAAGGTTCAGGCCCTGCAGGATGCGCAAATCTTCGGCCGAAATATCCTTGAGCAGGATGCGGGTCGGCTTGCCGGCCTGCAGCAGTTCTAGCGCTGCCTCCATCATCGGCAGCACTGACGTCGCTTCCTTGTCCTTGCTGCCGGCGCGCTTGCGGAATTGCACGATGCGGCGCTCGAGGCTGTCGAGGTCGGCGAGCATCAGCTCGGTTTCGACCGTCTCGGCATCGGCCACCGGGTCGATGCGGCCCTCGACATGGGTAATGTCGTCATCCTCGAAGCAGCGCAGCACATGCACGATGGCGTCGACCTCGCGGATGTTGGCGAGGAACTGGTTGCCCAGCCCTTCGCCCTTCGAGGCGCCGCGCACCAGACCGGCAATGTCGACGAAGGAGATGCGGGTCGGGATGATCTCCTTTGACTTGCCAATCGCCGCGATCTTCTGCAGGCGCGGATCGGGCACCGCGACCTCGCCGGTATTCGGTTCGATGGTGCAGAACGGATAGTTGGCGGCCTGCGCCGCAGCCGTTCTGGTCAACGCGTTGAAAAGCGTCGACTTGCCGACGTTGGGCAAGCCAACGATGCCGCATTTGAAACCCATTTTGTCCGGTCCTATCGGGAAATAGAAATTTGATCAGGGCTATGGGCGATAGGGGTGATCAACGTCAAGCCCTTCGGTTCCCTTGATGCTCAGTCCTTGCCGCCGAACAGCTTCTTCAGCATGGCGGCCATCGGACCGCTTTCCGGCAGCTTGGCCAGGGGCTGTTGGGGCCGTGCTTGGCGGACGTGACTTTGCTGCTTCTGCGCCGGCTGCTTAGGTGCCGATTTTTCGGGCTCCGGCCCGGCCTTGCCCTGGACGGCGAGACTGGCTTTGTTCATGAAGCCGGATTCGTCGCCTTTGGCGATCATGGCGGCGTTGTCGGCGATCGCGTCGAGCAGCGGGTCAAGCCATTCGCGGTCGGCCTTGTCGAAATCGCCGAGCACATGGTGCTGGACCATTTCCTTGACGCCTGGATGGCCGACGCCGATGCGTACGCGGCGATAGGCGTTGCCGACATGGCCATCGATCGAACGGATGCCGTTATGGCCGCCGGCGCCGCCGCCGGTCTTTATGCGCAGCTTGCCTTCGGCAAGATCGATCTCGTCATAGAAGACGGTGAGCGCGGAAAGCTCGAGCTTGTAGAAGCGCAGCGCTTCGCCGACCGACTGGCCGGACAGGTTCATGAAGGTCTGCGGCTTGATCAGGACGACTTTTTCGCCGCCGAGCGAGCCCTCGGCGA
>NZ_RZRA01000670.1:0-3254 GCF_003998945.1 Mesorhizobium sp. M7A.F.Ca.CA.003.01.2.1
GGGAGAGATCTGCGTGGGTTTCAGTTTGGGTCATGATCACCGGCTGGATTTCGAACGATTACTGGCGAGAGCCCTTCTGACGGGCTTGCCTCGATATGGGCGCCATTGGACAACGGATCACCTCAATAGCCAAGCGCCAAACCATCCTTGCGCGGATCGGAAGCGCCGGTCAGCGTCCCCTTCTCCCAGTCGATCAGCACCACCTGCCCCCCGCCAAGCGGATGATGCGGTTCGGCGATGCGGTGGCCGCGCCGGCGCAGGCCCTCGGTTGCATCAGTGGGAACGCCACGCTCGGCTTCCACTGTGTCATCGTTGTAAAACACCCTCGGCGCATCCAGTGCCTGCTGCGGGTCCATGCCGAAATCGATCATGTTGGTGAGCAGGTGGACATGGCCAAACGGCTGGTAACCGCCGCCCATGACGCCGAACGGCATCACCACGCGGCCGTTCTTCGTCGCCATGCCCGGCATGATCGTGTGCATCGGCCGCTTGCCCGGCGCGATCGCGTTCGGATGCGCCGGGTCGAGGCGGAAGCTCGAACCACGGTTCTGCAGCACGATACCGGTCTTCGGGCCGACGACGCCACTGCCGAACGAATAATAGGTCGAGTTGATGAAGGAGACCGCGTTGCGGTCGCGGTCGACGATGGAGATATAGACCGTGTCGCTGCCGGGCAGCTCGACGCGCGGCAGATGCGTGATGGCGCGGTCGCGGTCGATCTCGGCGCGTAGCCGGTCGGCATAGGCGCCGGACAGGAGCTGCTTCAGGGGCACCGGGACATGGTCCTGGTCGCCGACATAGCGGTCGCGGTCGCGGTAAGCCAGGCGTCCGGCCTCGATCTCCAGATGCAGGCGTTCGGCGCCATTGGGGTCGAGCCCGCCAAGCTCGAAGCCCGACAGCAAATTGAGCATCAAAAGCGCCGTCAGCCCCTGATTGTTCGGCGGCATCTGGTGGATCTCATGGCCGCCATAGGAGGTGCTGACCGGCGCCACATAGTCGCCTCTGGTCGCGGCAAAATCCTCGGCCGTATGAAGTCCGCCCAATTCGTTGAGCCGGCTCACCATATCGTCGGCGACCGCGCCTTCGTAGAAACCGGACCGGCCGTGTTTGGCGATGATGCGCAAGGTCGCCGCCAGTTCCGGCTGCCGATGGACGTCACCCGCCTTCGGCGCCCTGCCGCCGGGCAGGAAGATGCGCGCGGCATGCTCGTCGGCCGACAGGTCGGTCTCCGGCTCGGCCCAGTCGAAGGCGACGCGGTCGTGCACGACATAGCCGTTCTCGGCATAGTGAATGGCCGGCGTCAGCGCCTCGGCAAGGCCCTTGCGGCCATGGTCTTCGAGCAGGCGGCTCCAGGCGTCGACGGCGCCGGGTACGGTGACCGCATGCGGACCCTGCAGCGGGATGCGGTCGAAGCCTTTTTCGAGATACCAGCCGACCGTCGCCCTGGCCGGCGCTCGCCCCGAGCCGTTGAAGGCCAGCACATTGCCTTGTCCTCCGGGAGAATAAAGCACGAAGCAGTCGCCACCGATGCCCGTCGATTGCGGCTCGACCACACCCTGCACGGCGGCGGCGCAGACCGCGGCGTCCATGGCATTGCCGCCGGAGCGCAGCATGTCGATGGCCGCAAGCGTTGCAAGCGGATGCGAGGTCGCGGCAACCGCCTCGGTGGCACGAACCGGCGAGCGGCCGGGAAACTGGAAATCACGCATTCTGTCTGAATATCCCCTAGTCACTTCTGCAAATTGGTCGCTTCTGCGAATTGATCTGGTGAAATCAATGCCGCCGGCCGAGCCGAGCAGCACGCAGGCGCCGGTGACGATGAAGGCGACCTTGAAGGTGGTGATGAAGGTCTTGATGTAGGAGGCCTGCTCGAAGAATCGCGCATAATTGGCGGCGCTGAAGCCGCCCGCTTCGTCGAACAGCGACAGCCAGAACAGCCAGCCGATCGGCACGATGATGATGGCGAAGACCAGAAGCAGGCTTGGCGACAACAGCGCCAGCAGCCGTAGTGATTCACGCCGGGCGTCGGCGTGAAGTCCCTGCGTGTTGAGCTCCCGGCCTGCGGCGCTGCCGATCTCTTCCATGAGGGCGGGCTGCGCGCTCATCAGTCTGCCGCCACCAGGATCGTGTCCTGCGCATCGAGACCGAATGAGACTGGCTGGCCGGGCGCCGGCATTTTGGCCAGCACATCGCTGCGGCAATAGTCGCGCAAAGTCAGCTGGCGGCCGTCGCGCAACGCCGCGTAGCAGACGAAGCTGTCGCCCTGATAGATGATGTCGCTGACTTTCGCCTCGAGCACGTTGACGCCGCTTGTCGGTTCGGCGTCTGCCAGGAGCCGCAGCTTTTCCGGCCGCACCACCATCAGGTGCTGGCCAGCTGCCGGCACTGGTGCCGCGGTATGGATTCTCCGGTCCTCGTACCAGACGGAGCCGTTGCGGCACTCGACCGGAATGAAATTCGATTCGCCGATGAAGCCGGCTACAAATCGCGTTTGCGGCCTGGCGTAGAGGGTTTCAGGCTTGTCGAGCTGTTCGATGCGCCCGGCGTTCATGACCGCGATGCGGTCGGACATGGTGATGGCTTCGCGCTGGTCGTGCGTGACATAGACGGTGGTCATGCCGAGCCGGCGATGCAGGGCGCGCAGCTCGATCTGCATGTGCTCGCGCAGGCCCTTGTCGAGCGCCGACAAGGGTTCGTCCATCAGCACGATGCGCGGCTCGAAGACGATGGCGCGTGCCAGCGCCACACGCTGTCGCTGGCCGCCGGAAAGCTGGTCGACCCGGCGTTCGCCCAGGCCCTGCAATTTCACCAGATCGAGCGCCTTCTCGACACGTTCGGCCGTCTCGGCGGCGGCGACGCCGCGCTGCTTCAGCGGAAAGGCGATGTTGTGGAAGACGTTCATGTGCGGAAACAGCGCGTAGTTCTGGAACACCATGCCGATGTTGCGCTTGTGCGGCGGCGTGGTGATGATCTCGTCGCCGCCGACCTTGATCGAGCCGGCATTGGCCCGCACGAAACCGGCCAGGATCATCAGCAGCGTCGTCTTGCCGGAACCGGAAGGGCCGAGCAGCGTCAGGAATTCGCCGGCCTCGACATCGAGGTTAAGGTCGCGCAGCACCGGGACGCTGCCAAATCGTTTCTCGATCCCGCGCATGCCGATGGGCAACGCGGATGGCGCAATGGACAAGATTT
Organism: Mesorhizobium sp. M7A.F.Ca.CA.003.01.2.1; assembly: GCF_003998945.1. Classification (NCBI taxonomy): domain Bacteria; kingdom Pseudomonadati; phylum Pseudomonadota; class Alphaproteobacteria; order Hyphomicrobiales; family Phyllobacteriaceae; genus Mesorhizobium; species Mesorhizobium sp. M7A.F.Ca.CA.003.01.2.1. Next base: position 3,193 of record NZ_RZRA01000670.1, read on the forward strand.
TTCGCTCCTTAGCCGCAGAGAACAGGTGGCGAGGCAGTGGCTGGTTACGCTGCCCGCCGTAA
>NZ_RZRA01000671.1:0-3243 GCF_003998945.1 Mesorhizobium sp. M7A.F.Ca.CA.003.01.2.1
AAGCCGAGGATGGCTGCCAGCGGCCCCGTCATGCGAAGCGACATGGTGACGCCGACACCAAACGGTGCCACGGTCCATCTCTGGAGAAAAGACAAAGCATCAGGCAACCTTCATCCTGGATCCAACGCTTCGATCGGTCGGCGTGGCGTTTGCTGCAGTCAGCGTCGGACCCGAAATCCGTTGCATATGTCGGGTCCGACGCCTTGGCGCCGGCATACGAGGCGAATCGCGCACCGACTGGTTCTGTTTGCCGCGAATGGATTGCGTGGACATTGCGCCTCGGCGCGGACGAGACGTGTTTGACATCGACACCAATCGTAACTAACTAAGTTACATGAAGCGCAACAGCCGACTGTCCTCTACCCTGCACATTCTCGTCCACATGGCCGAGAAGCCCGAACAGGCGCTGACCTCCGAGCAGCTTGCCACCTTCATCCACACCAATCCGGTGGTGGTCCGCCGCACCATCGCAGGCTTGCGCGACGCCGGCATCGTCACCTCGTCGCGCGGGCACGGTGGCGGCTGGCTGCTCGGGCGGGCGCCCGAGAAAATATCCCTGGCCGAGATCAGCGTCGCCCTTGGCGAGACACTGCTGCCGTTCAGCACCGATCCGGAAAGCCCCGGCTGCCTCGTCGAGCAGGCGGTGATCGCCGTGCTCGACGATTTTCGCAACGCCGCCGAAAGGCTGCTGGCGGAGAAGCTGAGCCGCATCACGCTGGCTGACCTGACCGCCGATTTCCGCCGCCGTTTTGACCTCATTGGAGTCTCCAGCCATGCAGTATGATCTTGCCGTCGTCGGCGGCAGCTTTGCCGGCCTGTCCGCCGCCATCCAGGTGGCGCGGGCAGGACGCAAGGTGCTGGTGATCGACGCCGGCCGGCCGCGCAACCGCTTTGCCGAGCATTCGCACGGCTTCCTCGGACATGACGGGCGCGCGCCCGGCGCAATCCTGGATGACGCAAGGCGCCAACTACTGGCCTATCCGACAGCCAGGGTTGTCGACGGGCGCGCCGACAAGGCCCTTGCCGCTGGCAGCAGCGATTTCGAAATCACCACCGAGGGTGGCGAGACATTCGGCGCGGCACGGCTGGTACTGGCCACTGGGGTGCGCGATATCCTGCCGGAGGTTGCCGGGCTTGCCGAGCTCTGGGGAAAGAGCGTGCTGCACTGCCCCTATTGCCACGGCTACGAAGTTTCCGGCGGGCCGCTCGGCGTGCTCGCAACCGGTCCGATGTCCATGCATCAGGCACAGCTGATCACCGATTGGGGCGATGTCACGCTGTTCGGCAATGGCCTGTTCGAGCCTGACACAGAGCAGATGCGCGCGCTGGAGAGCCGAAAGGTGCGGTTTGAGCCCACCAGCGTTGCCGAGCTAGAGGAAGACGGCTCCGGCGGATTGATCGTCCACCTCGACGACGGCAGAAAGGCCGGCGTCAGGGCGGTGTTCACCGCTCCGCGCAATATCATGGCCAGCCCGCTGGCCGAACAGCTCGGCTGCGGCTTCACCGAAGGCCTCCTCGGCCCGGTGATATCAGTCGACGACAGGCAGCAGACGACCGTGCCCGGCGTCTACGCCGCCGGCGACGCGGCACGTTCGATGCACAACATCGCCCTTGCAGTATCGGGTGGCACCTTTGCGGGCGTCTGCGCCCACCAATCGCTGGTCTTCGGCTAGAACCCGGCTTCCGCGCCGGCGATGCTGAGCCGGGCGCCGGCCTGCGCAAGGGCGGCGGCCAGGTCGTGCGGCGGCGAGCGGTCGGTGGCGAGTTCGGAAAAGCTGTCGAAGCCGCAGACCTGGACCAGACCAAGACGGCCGAATTTCGAGTGATCGGTGATGACGAGGGACCGCTGGCCGCGCGACAGCACCATGCGGGCGAACTCGGCCTCATCCAGATCAAAATCCATGACGCCCATCACCGCGTCGACGCCCCCGGTGGAAATGATGGCGTGACTGACCGAGAAGCGACTGACAAAATCGATCGCCGAGGCGCCGAAAGCAGCACCGGAATCGCTGCGCAACTCGCCGCCGGCCATATAGACCTTGTTGCCGTTGATGGTGGCCAGCGTGCGGGCGATGTCCGAGGAATTGGTGACGACCGTCAGGCGCCGGTGGCCGAGCAGTTCACGCGCAAGGAACGAGGTCGTCGTTCCGGTGTCGAGCATGATGGATTCCCCGTCGCGGATGGTGGCGGCGACCATGCGGGCAATGACGCGCTTGGCGTCGGCGTTCTCACGCATGCGCCGCTCGAACGGCGCTTCGCCGATCATTGACGGCAGGCCGATGGCGCCATGCATCTTGAGGACAGAGCCATCACCGGTCAGCGGCTTGACGTCGCGGCGCACCGTCTCGAGCGACACGCCCAGCCGGTCGGCCAGACTGGCGATGGTGACGGTGCCCTCTTCCTGCAGGAGCCGCAGGATCTCGCCGTGTCGTTTGGACTGGGCCATCTGGTTTCCCGAACTGATGCTCTTGACCGATTCTAAGGTAATTCAATTGCTTTTAAAGGAACTACCTTATGCTTTCAGGCAAAATACCCAAAAAAAGTCACAGCTTTTTATTGACAAGCGGGAAACCCTGGCGTGAAATCAAAGACATTAACAGGCTTCAGATCTGCGACTGGGGGCAGAGCCGCAACTCAGCGATCAGGCCGTTTGGAACGTGCCTGTACAAGGAATTTTCAGATCCGCGGGGGCGGATGCCGGGCTCAAAAACCTGGCCAAGGGGCTCGTCGGTGCGGTGCGGGATACCGATCCTGGCGTCCCGCACCGACGAGATTATTTACGTTTCTCCCCGCCGTCGTTGCGCTGTTCACGGCGCCTTGTCGAAGCCCAGCAAACCAGGGATGATTCCGTGACCGCCGAAGACCGCATCCGCGCCCTGCCCTGCTGGACCGGTGGCATCGAGATCGCACCGCTGCCCGGCGGTCTGAGCAACGCGAATTATGTGGTCACGGACGCGGCGGGACGACACGTCGTGCGCTTCGGCAAGGACTATCCGTTCCACCATGTCTTTCGCGAGCGCGAGGTGATGACGGCGCGGGCGGCGCATGCCGCCGGTTTCGCGCCGGCCGTCCGCCATGCCGAACCGGGCATCATGGTCACAGAGTTTCTCGGCGTCAAGACCTATCTCGCCGAGGACGTACGCGCCAATCTTGGCCGCGTCGCAGCCCTGATGCGCGCCTTTCACCGGGAGATGCCCACTCACGTCTCCGGCGCCGGCTTCATGTTCTGGGTGTTCCATGTCA
>NZ_RZRA01000672.1:0-3243 GCF_003998945.1 Mesorhizobium sp. M7A.F.Ca.CA.003.01.2.1
CCGTAACGGGGATGCCTTTCAATGCGGGCGATCAAAATCCCGAAGTTCTCAGTCGATGTCGAACGACACGCCCTGGGCGAGCGGCAGCGCCTTGGAATAGTTCACCGTGTTGGTGGCGCGCCGCATATAGGCCTTCCATGCGTCGGAGCCGCTCTCGCGGCCGCCGCCGGTTTCCTTTTCGCCGCCAAAGGCACCGCCGATCTCGGCGCCCGACGTACCGATGTTGACATTGGCAATGCCGCAATCCGATCCGTCGACACCCAGGAAACGCTCGGATTCCTGCAGGTCGCGGGTGAAGATCGACGACGACAGGCCTGCGCCCACGGCATTGTGCTCGTCGAGCACGGCGTCGAAATCCGAATATTTCATCACATAGAGGATCGGCGCGAAGGTCTCTTCCGTGACAGGGGCCACCTGCTTGGGCATCTCGACCAGCGCCGGGTGCACGTAATAGGCATCCGGGTGCCCGTTCTCGACCCGCGTGCCGCCGGTCACCTTGCCGCCATGGGCGGCGGCTTCCTTCAGCGCCTTCTGCATGGCCTCGTATGCCGCCTTGTCGATCAGTGGCCCGACCAGCGAGGAGGTCTCCAGCGGATTGCCGACAGACACACTCTCGTAAGCCTTCTTGAGGCGCGGAACCAGGGCGTCGTAGACGCTGTCATGCACGAACAGGCGCCGCAGCGTCGTGCAGCGCTGGCCGGCCGTGCCCATCGCTCCAAAGGCAATCGCGCGCAGCGCCATGTCGAGATCGGCGCTCGGGCAGACGATGCCGGCATTGTTGCCACCGAGTTCGAGCACTGCGCGGGCAAAGCGCTTGGCCAGCCGCGGGCCGACGTCGCGGCCCATGCGGGTCGAGCCGGTCGCCGAAACCAACGGCACTTTGGGGTGATCGACCAGGATCTCGCCGACGGCGCGGTCGCCGATCAGCACCGGCGCCAGGCCATCAGGTGCGTCCGCGCCGAAGCGCTTGACCGCACGCTTGAAGATGGCCTCGCAGGCAAGTGCGGTCAGCGGCGTCTTTTCCGACGGCTTCCACACCACCGCGTCGCCGCAGACCAGCGCCAGGGCGGCATTCCAGGACCACACCGCGACCGGGAAATTGAAGGCGGAAATGACGCCGACGACGCCGAGCGGATGCCAGGTTTCCATCATCCGATGGCCCGGGCGCTCGGTGGCGATGGTCAGGCCGTACAATTGCCGGGAGAGGCCTACGGCGAAATCGCAGATGTCGATCATCTCCTGCACTTCGCCGAGCCCCTCGGACGGGATCTTGCCGACCTCGATCGACACCAGCCGGCCAAGCTCGGCCTTGTGCGCGCGCAGTTCCTCGCCGAGCAGCCGCACCAGTTCGCCACGCCGCGGGCCCGGCACCATGCGCCAGGCCTGGAAGGCCTTGTGCGCGGCATCGATCACCTTGGCCGCGTCAGCCGGCGAGATCGTCTTCAGCGCCGCGATCTGCTCGCCCGTCACCGGGCTGCGCACGATCAGGTCGCCGCCGACGAGCGCTTCCTTGGCCACGCCCAGTTTCGCCAGCAGTTCGGTCGTTTCCTTGCCTATCGTCATTCTTGTCCCTTTCAGATCCCGTCGCCATCATATGGCGCTGGGTTAAGCCTTCGCCGTGTCGCCCGTGTGCCGAAAGGCACTTCAGGCGCAGTCATGGCGTGGCATTACTCGTTTCAGGGGAAAATCGCCACCCCGGCATGGTCCAAGCCCAAACTACACGATTGAGCCAGATGGGGAGGTGACGCTCAGTTTGCCTTTTTCGCCGGCGGGCGCACCGCACCGTCCTTGATCAACCGGTCGATATGCATGCGGATATGGGCAGCCTCTGCCGCCGTGTTCGCAAGCGCTATGGCGCGGTCGAAGGCGACGCGCGCCTCGTCGCCCCGGTCGAGCTGCATCAAGAGGCCCCCCTTGAGCCCGAAAAAGTGGAAATAGCCGGAAAGCCGTTCTTCCAGCGGCTCGATCATGGCCAGCGCCTCCCCCGGTCCACGCACCTTCGAGACCGCGACGGCCCGGTTGAGCGTGACCACCGGCGACGGCTGCATCTGCTCCAGCAAGCGGTAGAGCAGGTCGATCTCGTTCCAGTCCGTATCCTCGGCCTTTTCGGCCCGCGCATGCAGCGCGGCAATCGCCGCCTGCACCTGGTAAGGGCCGGGCTTGCGATGGCGCAGCGCCTTGTCGACCAGTGCCAGCCCCTCATCGATCATCTTGCGGCTCCACAGGCTGCGATCCTGGTCTTCGAGCAGCACGATCTCGCCGCTCTCGTCGAAACGGGCCGGTGCGCGCGCATGCTGCAGAAGCAACAGCGCCGTCAGCCCCATGATCTCCGGCTCCGTCTGGAACAGCCGCAGCAACAGCCGTGCCAGCCGGATCGCCTCCTCGCACAGCGGCGCGCGGGCCGGCGCCTCGCCGCTGTTGGTCGAATAGCCCTCGTTGAAGACCAGGTAGACCATGGCGGCGACGGCGGCGAGCCGTTCCGAGCGCTCGACCGCGCCAGGCGTCTCGAACGGCACGCCGGCGTCCGCAATGCGCGCCTTGGCGCGAGTGATGCGCTGCTCCATGGCGCTTTCGCCAACCAGGAAGGCGCGCGCGATCTGCTTGACGGTGAGACCGGAGACGATGCGCAGCGCCACCGCGATCTGCTGCGTTGCCGGCAGATCGGGATGGCAGCAGATGAACAGCAGCCGCAATATGTCGTCGCGGTAGTGCGCCCCGTCCAGCCGCTCGGCGATATCGCTCTCGGCGTCTTCCAGATCGGAAACCTGGTCTTCATCCGGCATCGGCGCCTGCTTGGCGCGCTTGCGCACCGCATCGATGCCGCTGTTGCGGCCGACGAAGATCAGCCAGGCCGCCGGGTCGCGCGGCGGCCCGTTCTGCGGCCAGTTCTTCAACGCCCTGAGGCACGCGTCCTGGAAAGCTTCCTCCGCCGTATCGAGATCGCGGAAATAACGCAGCAGCGCGCCCATCGCCTGCGGGCGGGCGGCGCTGATCGCGGAGCTGATCCAGGCCATTTCGGTCATGCGGAAACCGTTGTTGGGTTGAAGACCGAAACCGGCCGGATTTCATAGGAGCCGCCGCTCGGGTTGACCTCGGAAAGTTCGCGGGCGAACTCCACCGCCTCGTCGAGATCGGCGCATTCGAGCGTGTAGAAGCCGAGAAACTGTTCCTTGGTCTCGGCGAACGGCCCGTCGATGACGACCGATTCGCCTTTGACCTTCCTCAACGTCGTCGCGGCCGTGG
>NZ_RZRA01000673.1:0-3233 GCF_003998945.1 Mesorhizobium sp. M7A.F.Ca.CA.003.01.2.1
GGACAAGGCGCTGCGGCCGCCGACGACCAGCGGCAAGGGCGGCGGTAGCGGCCTTGCGCTCGATGTCACGGTCAACGCGCCGAATCAGATCTTCATCCAGGGCAGGGGCGTTGATGCCGAACTTGGCGGCTCGCTGAAGCTGACCGGCCCGGCCTCGTCGCCGCAAGCGGTCGGCACCTTCACCTTGCAGCGCGGACGACTGTCGATCCTCGGCAAGCGGCTGACCTTCACCGAAGGCACGGTCGGGTTTTCCGGCTCGCTGGTGCCCTATCTCAATTTGACGGCGACCACGACGACGACCAGCGCCACCGTCACCATCGTGGTGTCGGGCGAAGCGACCAATCCGAAGTTCACCTTCTCCTCGGTGCCGGCGCTGCCCGAGGATGAGGTGCTGGCGCAATTGATCTTCGGCCGCTCGATGTCGAACCTGTCGCCGCTGCAGATCGCCCAGCTCGCCGAAGCGGCGGGGCAGCTGGCCGGCGTCGGCGGCTCGACGTCGCTGCTGGAAAACCTGCGCAGCGCAATTGGCGTCGACGATCTCGACGTCACCACCGACGACCAGGGCGGCACGGCGGTTTCGGCCGGCAAATACCTCAACGACCGCACCTATGTCACCATCCAGAAGGGCGACAAGCCTGGCTCGGGCAAGGCGACGATCGACCTCAATGTCGGGCGCGGCGTCAAGCTGCGCGGCGAGGCCAACGATGCCGGCGAAGCCAAGGGCGGCATCTTCTACGAGAAGGAATACTGACAGTCCGGCGGGGCTTTTGGCCTCATGGTGGATCGATTCTGGTGCTGTGCGGGCCAGAGTAAATGTCTCAGTTTAATCGACTATCGCGATTCCAGAAGAATCCGTCGGACAGTAGCAAATTTGCGCCAAGACTGTCGTTATCACGCGAACCGCTCCCCTTTCAAAGTTGCACATTCCCTAACATGTTCTCAATCCACGCCGTCTTTGACATCATGGCCTGGATGCGGAATGTTAAAAGGCGGAAAGCCAACAATGGGAGTTAAGTCATGACAATTTATAAGAGTAATGGCGATCGCGTTCCGGATCACATCCTGGCCATGGCCGAAGAAGCCAAGGCAGGCAAGGTGGACCGCCGCGAATTCCTGGCCATGGCCAGCGTCTTCGGCGCATCGACGGCAATGGCTTACGGCTTGCTCGGCCTCGCCGATCCGACGCCGGCGAAGGCCGAAGAGGTAAAGGGCAAGAAGGGCGGCACGCTGAAGATCGCCCAGTGGATCAAAGATCCCAAGGACCCGCGCAAGGCCGACTGGTCGGAAATCGCCAATGCCGAGCGCCAGGCGCTCGAGCCGCTGGTCAAGTACACCTCCGAATACACGTTTCGCCCCTATCTGCTGGAAAGCTGGGACGTCAACGACGACGCCACGCAGTATACGCTGCATGTGCGCAAGGGCGTCACCTGGTCGAATGGCGATGCCTTCACCGCCGATGACGTCATCTTCAACCTGAAGCGCTGGGCTGACAAGAAAGCCGAAGGCAATTCCATGCCCGGCCGTCTCGGCTCGCTGGTCAAGGACGACAAGCTCGACGAGAGCGCCGTGACCAAGCCGGACGACCACACGGTCGTGCTTAAGCTCAGCAAGCCGGACATCGCGCTGATTCCGAACATGTGCGACTATCCCGGGCTGATCGTCCACAAGACCTTCGATGAGAAGGGCGGCGACTTCAAGGCCTGCCCGATCGGCACCGGTCCGTTCGAACTCGTCTCCTACGATGTCGGTCAGAAGGTGGTCTACAAGCGCCGCACCGATGACAAGTGGTGGGACGGCGAAGTGTTCCTCGATGGCCTGGAATTCATCGACTACGGCACCGATCCGGCAGCCATGGTCAGCGCTTTCGAGGCCGGCGAAGTGCACACCAACTTCGAGACTTCGGCCGACTATGTGTCGATCCTCGACGGCATGGACCTGGTGAAGTCGGAAATCGTCACCGCGTCGACCATCGTCTGCCGCACCAACGTCAACAACAAGCCCTATGGCGACCAGAAGGTGCGCAACGCGCTGCAGCTTGCGGTCGACAACAATGTCGTCTTGCAGCTCGGCTACGGCAATGCCGGCTCGGTCGCCGAAAACCACCATGTCTGCTCGATCCATCCGGAATATTACGAGCTGCCCAAGGTTGCCCGTGATCCGGCCAAGGCGAAGGCGCTGATGGCGGAAGCCGGCCAAGCCGACTTCGAACACGAGCTGATCACCGTCGACGAAGACTGGCATAAGAACACCGGCGATGCGATCGCCGCCCAGCTGCGCGACGCCGGCATCAAGGTGAAGCGCACCGTTCTGCCGGGTTCCACGTTCTGGAACGACTGGACGAAGTATCCGCTGTCGATGACCAACTGGAACATGCGTCCGCTCGGCGTCCAGGTTCTGGCCATCGCCTATCGCACCGGCGAGGCCTGGAACGAGGCCGGCTGGTCGAATCCGGACTGGGATGCCAAGCTCAATGCGGCGCTCGCCGTTGCCGACGCCGCCAAGCGCAAGGACATGATGAAGGACATCGAGCAGATACTGCAGGATTCCGGCATCATGATCCAGCCGTACTGGCGCAAGCTCTACAGCCACTCGGTGAAGGCGGTGCAGAACTACAAGATGCACCCGACCTTCGAGCGCGACTACGGCAAGGTCTGGCTCGACCAGGCTTGATATCGCATCGACATGGAGGGAAGGGGCTCGCTCCCTTCCCTCGCTCTTTGCATTGTCCGTCCCTGCTGGTCCGCACATTCTCAAAAAAGTTGCGGACTCGCGGGCAAGGCCATGCAACAAAAACAGGGTTGATCGCATCCGAAGGCCTGTTTGACAGCCAGCCCCGCCGGTCACGGCAGGGTTGGCTTTCATAGCCGGCTCAAACCCCAACCCATCGGCAGGGGGCCGCCATGCTTTCCTTCGTTATCAGGCGTCTTGGCACCATGGCATTGACGATGCTGTGCCTGACCATGGTCGTCTTCTTCCTGATCAACCTCGAACCCAATCTGAAGAAGCTGGCGATCAGCCAGACCGAAATGCATACGTCGGCCGAGCAGCTCGAGAGCTGGCTGGTCAACCATGGCTACCGGCAGAACTTCTTCGTCCGCTACGGCCAGTGGCTTGGTGTCTTGCCCAAGCAGCCGGTAACCGACCCGGCGACCGGCAAGCCGGCGCAGCGTTTCTCCTTCTGCAACGATCCGCTCGTGCCGACCTTTGCCGGCGTTTTCCAGGGCGATTTCGGC
>NZ_RZRA01000674.1:0-3214 GCF_003998945.1 Mesorhizobium sp. M7A.F.Ca.CA.003.01.2.1
GCCGCGACCGCCTGCCCCCGCCGCTCGCGTTCGGGCATTGAAACAGGACGGTTGGGCTCGGCGGCTGTTGTCCTGTGGACGTTGGCTCATTGAACGACGTCTGCAGAACTCCCTCGAAATCCGGCGCCGCGCTGGAGGCGGTCAGAATGTCGGCGGCGTGTTGACCCAGAGGATGCGGACCGTGGTCGAACCGATATTGCGGTAGCCGTGGCCGAGTTCGGAGTTGAAATAGAACGCGTCGCCTGCCTCGAGTGCCACCACGTTCGCCTCGACCAGCAATTCGACGGAACCTTCGAGCACGTAGCCGAACTCTTGTCCCTTGTGGCTGATCAACTCGGGGCTGCCGCCGCCGGCCTCGATCACGTGGACGTTGATCTGCAGCAGATATTCCGGACCGGACGGCACCAATTGCTCGAGCACGACATGGTTGCCCGAACGCCGATGTCCCGTCTCCATGTGCGGACGCTCGTTTTGCCGCAAAACGAACACTTCCGAGGCATTGTGCTGCAGCGTGCCGAACATCGCGTTCATGTTGATGCCCAGTGCCTGCACCAGCCGGTGCAGAGCCGCCATGGACGGCGTAGCGCGGTCGTTTTCGATCTTCGAGAGATAACCCTCTGTCAGCCCGATGCGGGCGCCGAGCTCTTCCAGGCTGAGGCCAAGCACCTGTCTGGCATGGCGCAGCTTGACGCCGATCCTCGGGGTTCCGTTTCTGTCGCGCATGTCAGGTCCGCGTCTTCATCCAGTCCGCCAGCTTCGCCAGCAGGAAATCGACTTCCGCCTCGGTGTTGTAATGAGCCAGCCCGATGCGGACGACACCGTTGCGGTCCGCAAGCCCCAGCCGCTTGATTGGCTCCAAACCGTAATTGTGACCGTGCCAGAGATAGATGCCTTCCTCTGCCATCGCCCTGGCGATGTCCGCGGGATCGGTTCCGTCAACGGTGATCGACACGGTAGGCACACGGCGCGCCAGCGCCGCCACATCGGATATGCCCTGGATCAAGACGCCATCAATTCTGGACAATCCGGCAATCAGCCGTGCTGTCAGGACACGCTCATAACGGTCGGCGACTTCAATGCCGGCGACGATTCGCTCCCGCCGCGTCGCCTGCGGGTGGACGTTGCCGAAGGACTGTCCGAGCCAGGCATAGTGCTCGACGGCGCCAAGCACCCCGGCAAGCGCCTCGCGGCTTGTCGTTCCCGTCTCGAATTTTCCAGGTGGCGTATTGGAAGCCGCGCGCACCTTATAGGCGGTCAGCGCCTGCAGCAGATCGAAACGGCCCCACAACACCCCGTGATGCGGTCCAAAAAATTTGTAGGCCGAGCAAACCAGGAAATCACAGCCGATCTCCTGGACGTCGATCACCCCATGCGGCGCGAACTGCACCGCGTCGATATAGCTCAGCGCCCCGATCGCGCGGGCGCGCTGCGCGATCCGCTTCACGTCGTTGATCGTGCCGGTAACGTTGCTGGCATAGCCGACAGCGACCAGCTTGACGTCCTCGTCGATAGTCGCCTCCAGCGTCGACAGGTCGAGTTCGAAGGTTTTTGGATCGAGGTCGATCCAGCGTACTTCAAGCCCCCGATCCTCCGCCAGCATCAGCCAGGGTGCGACGTTGGCGTCATGATCCATGCGCGTCAGCACGATGGCGTCGCCGGCGTTCAGATCGCGGCCGATGGCGCGCGAGACGGCGAAAGTCAGAGTTGTCATGTTCTGGCCGAACACCACCTCACGCCGGTCGGCGGCATTGAAGAAATCGGCCATCGCCTGATGCGCGTCGTCGACCATCGCCTGGGCCGCGAGTGAGGTTTCGAAATAGCCACCAAGATTGGCGTTGGTTTCGATCATGACACGCGTCATACGCTCGATCGAACGGCTCGCCATCTGGGTTCCCGCGGGATTGTCGAAGAAAATCCGCTTCTTCGGCTCGGCACCTCTCGCCATCGCCGGAAAAGCATCGCGGACTGTATCTATATCCATGTCTGAATTCCGTGTCTGATGATCGTTGTGCGGCGGCCCCTCGACCGCCGCCAGCAGCGGCTTCACGCGTTCAGCCGGCCGCTTCATGGATGGCGACAGCGCGAGCCGGGAAGCCAGATCCGGCCTTTGGCTTTGGCCAGCTTGCCATTATCAACGCGCCGGCTTCGGGCACCTTGTCGAGATTGGCCAAGAGCTCGATCTGCCAGCAGTCGCGCGACAGCACATAGTATTCCAGGCTTGCGTCACCTGCGGAAGTGGCACGGCCGGGATCAGTGTCCATGCCCTCGTGCCCGATCGCAGCAACACCGCGGCGTTCCAAAAGCTCCTCCAGCACCGGCTTCGACCAACCAGGCGCATGGGAGATACCGTCGGCCGACTTGTTCCGAAACGCCACGGGGTCCGGCCAGCGCGGCCACCAGCCGGTGCGAAGTGCGACAAAACACTTTTCCGGGATACGGCCGTTCCGCGCCTCCCAGGCCGAAATATCGTCGAGCGTCGGCGTCGCGTCGGGATCGGCGGCGACCCTGTCGCTGATGTCGAGGATGACCAGCGGCAGAAGCATCTCCGCCACCGGCAGTTGGTCGATCGAGCGGCCGCCGTCGATGAAGTGCACCGGCGGATCGACATGGGTGCCCCACTGTCCGACGAAGGCGTAGTGGTGGACCTGGAAGGCATCGCCCTTCGAAAAATCGAGCAACGCACTGCGCTCCTCGTCCGGGAAGGCCGGGAAATGCGGCTGACCCGGATGAAACGCATGCGTCAGGTCGGTGAAGGTCGCGGCGGAGAGCCGCGACCTGTAGATGTCCCAAAGGGAGCCCGGAGTGGACAAGATCACGGCTCCGCGACGAAGGTCGGTGCCGCTTCACTTGCCAGGACAAGCTTGCCGTCCTTGACACCAATGACCGAGACCGACTTGTCCGGCACCGAAATGCCCGGGCGGTAGGTGATCGTGCCGGTCACGCCGTCGAGCCCGGACGTAGCGGCCAGCGCGTCACGGATCTTGGCCGGATCCGGCGCACCGGCACGCTTGATCGCGTCGGCCATCAGCTTGACCGAGTCGTAGCCGAGCGCAGCGAACGCGTTCTCCGGGGCATTGCCGACCGACTTGGTGTAGGCGTCGATAAAGGCCTGCACCTTCGGGGTGGCGCCCTCACCGATATAGGCGTGGGTGGTGAAGTAGGTGTCCTTGGCCGCGTCGCCGCCGACCTGGATCAGCAAGGGCGTGTCGTAGCC
>NZ_RZRA01000675.1:0-3211 GCF_003998945.1 Mesorhizobium sp. M7A.F.Ca.CA.003.01.2.1
GGGGATGACACGGGCTTTCAGCATCAGCGGCCCTCTATCGTGGCGATGAGATCGTTCAGCAACTGGCCGACCAGCGGCGGAACATCGGCCTGCGCGTCGAAAGCCGGATCGTAGGCGGAGACGGTGATGCCGACGACCGGCACCGCAAGCGCCATGGCGCAAGTGGCGTCGCGCAACTGCTCCGGGCTCGGGCCGCCCGAAGTGATATAGCGGTTGGCCTGCAACTCGCGGGGATCATGCACGTCCATATCGAGGTGCATGTGCACGCGTTTGGCGCCGGCGATCTTCAGTCTTTCGGTCGCCTGGGCCACCCCGGCGCATTCCGTCCGCACGATCGGCAGCGTCTCCAGCAGCCGCTTCTCGTCCGGATCGAGATCGCGCGCGTTGACGAGCACGCAACGCGACGGATCGATCGGCTTGAAGCCGGGAATGGCCGACGCCATCGGCCTCCAGCACAGGCCAAGCACCGTCGCCAGCGCCATGCCGTCGAGAAAGCCGTATGCCGATGTCTCGGGCGTGTTGAGGTCGCCATGCTGGTCGGCCCAGATGATCGCATCGGCGTCCTCGCCGGCGACCGCACCGGCTGATGTCAGGCAATTTCCCGCAAGGACGATGGGAAACCGACCGGCGTCACGGGCAAGGCGAACCTCGGTCGCAACCGCGTTGCAGACAGCAAAGCCGGTGGCGATCTCGCGCTCCTGGATGTCTCCGACCCTGCCGATGTCTTCCACCGTAACGTCATGGCCGGCCATGGTCAGCGCGTCGACGAGCCCGCCTGATATCAGTGCGTCCGGGCCCTGGCCCATGCCGCCATGGTAATGACCGCTGTCGTAGGAGGCCAGGATGATGGAGATTTTCACGTCCGCGTCTCCGCCCTGCCCTGCAGGATCGCCAGGGCCTCGGCCGGATCGATGCGGCCGTCATAGAGCGCGCGCCCGGAGATCGCCCCTTCGAGCTTTTGCGCATCGGGCATGGTCATGCGCATGATGTCGGCGATCGAGGCGAGGCCGCCCGACGCGATGACCGGGATCGATACGGCATCGGCGAGATCGATGGTGGCGTCCCAGTTGATGCCTGTCAAAACGCCGTCGCGATCGATATCGGTGTAGATGATGGCGGCGACTCCGGCGCCCTCGAATTTCCTCGCCAGTTCGACGACGCCGAGGCTCGACGCCTCGGCCCAGCCCTCGACGGCGACCTTGCCGCCCTTGGCGTCGATGCCGACGGCGACCTTGCCCGGAAACGCCTTGCAGGCCTGTCTGACCAGGTCCGGGTCACGCACCGCCACCGTGCCGAGGATGACACGGGCCAGCCCGCGATCGAGCCAGTCCTCGATCTGCGCCAGCGTGCGGATGCCGCCGCCGAGCTGCACAGGGTTCTTCGTCGCCTTGAGGATGGCGCCGACCGCCGCGCTGTTGACGCTCTGGCCCTGGAAAGCGCCGTTGAGGTCGACGACATGCAGCCATTCGAAGCCCTGTTGCTCGAAGGCCCGCGCCTGCGCTGCAGGATCATCGTTGTAGATGGTCGCGGTGGCCATGTCGCCGTGCTTCAGGCGCACGCACTGGCCGTCCTTGAGATCGATGGCGGGGAAAAGGATCATCCGTTCAGGCGCCTTCCACAATGGCGAAATGCGATGTCGAATAGAGACGTCGGAACTTCAGCGCCGCCTGGTATTCGGGCGAATGGAAGCAGGCGAGTGCGACCGCGTAGCTCTCGAACTCGATGATGACATGGCGATTGCCCGACGACCCTTCCGGGCTCGACGACTGACCGCCGCGGGTCAGGAATTTTGCGCCATATTTGTCGAAAGCCGCTTTGTTGGCGGCAATGTATAGCGGATAGTTTTCCGGATCGGTCACCTCGACCATCGCCATCCAGTAACCCTTCTTGCTCATCGGTTTCCCCTTTGCTTGAGCATGATCTCGGGACAAACGGGACCGTTTGTCCGAGAAAACCGGGGTCCACTTTTCGGGATCATGCTCTAGGGCCTCCAGCGCAGGAAATTGGTGATCAGGGCGAGGCCCAGCGCCTGGCTCTTTTCCGGGTGGAATTGCGTGCCGACGAGATTGTCGCGGGCGACGGCCGCCGTCACCGGGCCGCCATAATCGGCGACCGCCAGCACTTCGTCCGGCTTGCGCGCATCGAGGTGGTAGGAGTGCACGAAATAGGCGTGCAGCCCGTTGGTCCCGGTGGGAATGCCGGCAAACAGTGGATGCTGGCGTTTGAGTTCGATGGTGTTCCAGCCGATCTGCGGGATCTTCAGCGCCGGATCGGAAGGCATGATCTCCTTGACGTCGCCCGATATCCAGCCGAAGCCCTCGGTAATTGTCTTTTCAAGGCCGCGCTGCGACATCAGTTGCATGCCGACGCAGATGCCGAGGAAAGGCCGGCCCTTGACGATCGCGACATCTTCGACGGCTTCCCACATGCCTTCGACGGCCTGCAGGCCGGCCGCGCAATCGGCATAGGCGCCGACGCCGGGCAGGACGATGCGATCGGCCGTGCGCACCCGCTCGGCATCGGCCGTCAGGTCGATCTGCGCCGCGATGCCGGCTTCGCGCGCGGCGCGCTCGAAAGCCTTGGTGGCCGAGCGCAGATTGCCCGAGCCGTAGTCGATGATCGCAACCCGCATCTCAGCTTCTTCCCGGAATCATGTCAGTTTCTTCCCGGTATGTGGGTCAGCCCCAGCGCAATGCCCGGCTGCGCTGGCCGCGCGAGGGCAGCATCGGGGACCATGCGCGGCGCCGGCACAACCTCATCGGCAAGCGCTTCCGCCTCCAGTGCATAGCGTGTGTCGGCATCGTCGAGCCAACCGGCTTCGACCGCGCCCCACTCGTGCCAACCACGCCGGCGAAGTGCCGCGATGCGCAGGCCTTGCCCTTCCAGGCCGACATAGAGCGAAACCAACAACGACAGCAGCGACCCGGCCACACCAAGGCCGAGCTTCTGGCCCAGCATCGAAAGCAGGCCCATGACGACGAAGGCAAGTGCTGCTTCGATCCACAGCCGATGCCAGGCGAACCATAGCGGCGGCACCAGGAGGCCCAGCCAGGTGAAGCCATCGCGGACAAAGGCCGTCGCATCAGCCTTTTCGCTGCGGCCTGGCGGTTCCATCACGACGTAGGTGGCCATGGCCTTATCCCTTCAACGATCCCTTGGTGGAGGGAACCGCATCCGGCTGGCGCGGATCGCGTTCGAGAGCAGCGCGCAG
>NZ_RZRA01000676.1:0-3210 GCF_003998945.1 Mesorhizobium sp. M7A.F.Ca.CA.003.01.2.1
TGTTTCTATCACCTCGAAGCGCCGGTTGCTCGCGTTGCCGGCTGGGACACGCCCTATCCGCATGCGCAGGAGTGGGATTATTTTCCCGGTCCCGCCCGCGTTGGCCGTGCCTTGCTTGAAACCATGGGAGCCTGAGATGGGCGAACACATCATCAAGCTGCCCGATGTCGGCGAAGGCGTCGCCGAGGCCGAGCTGGTCGAATGGCACGTCAAGGTCGGCGATATCGTCCGCGAGGACACTGTGCTCGCCGCAGTCATGACCGACAAGGCGACGGTTGAAATCCCCTCGCCGGTTGATGGCGAGATCCTGTGGCTGGGCGCCGAGATCGGCGACACGGTGGCCATCGGCTCGCCCATCGTGCGGCTGAAGGTGGCGGGCGAGGGCAACGCCAAGCCGCAAGGCGCCGAAGCGGAAGCGGTGTCCGCTGAGCCTCCGGCAAAACTTCCGACGCCGAAGCCCGAGGCTGCTGCGCCGGTCGTGAAGACATCCCCAAAGAGCGACGAGCCCAAGGCGAAACCGGCAGCCTCACAGAAAAGCACGGCGCAGCCTTCCGTCTCCGGCGCGCCGCGGCTTCAAGGCGAAAGACCGCTGGCGTCGCCGGCCGTTCGTCTGCGGGCAAAAGAAGCCGGCATCGATCTCAGGCAGGTTGCCGGATCCGGTCCGGCCGGTCGCATCGGCCATGAGGACATCGAAGCGTTCCTGGCCCGCGGGCCGCAGGTCGCAAAGGCATCCGGCCTCGCCCGCAACGACGCTGTGCAGGATATCAAGGTGGTCGGCTTGCGGCGCAAGATCGCCGAGAAGATGTCGCTGTCCAAATCGCGCATTCCGCACATCACCTATGTCGAGGAGATCGACGTCACCGCACTGGAGGAATTGCGCGCGGCGCTCAACAAGGAGAAGCGTCCTGGCGTGGAGCGGCCGAAACTGACGCTGCTGCCGTTCCTGATGCGGGCGATGGTCAAGGCGATCGCGGACCAGCCCAATCTCAATTCCCTGTTCGACGACGAGGCCGGCATCGTCCATCAGCATGGCGGCATCCATATCGGCATCGCCGCACAGACGCCGTCGGGGCTGGTGGTTCCGGTGGTCAAGCACGCCGAGGCGCGCGACATCTGGGATTGCGGCGCCGAGGTCATCAGGCTGGCCGAGGCGGCCAAGTCCGGCACGGCAACACGCGACGAGCTGTCCGGCTCGACCATCACCATCACCTCGCTCGGCGCCATGGGCGGCGTGGCGACGACGCCGGTCATCAACCATCCGGAAGTGGCGATCGTCGGCGTCAACAAGATGATGGTGCGGCCGGTGTGGGACGGCACCCAGTTCATGCCGCGCAAGATGATGAACCTGTCGTCGAGCTTCGACCATCGGGTGATCGATGGGTGGGATGCGGCGGTGTTCATCCAGCGGATCAAGACGCTGCTGGAAACGCCGGCGCTGATTTTCGTGGATTGAGGGGATGAGAACGGTCGCAAGGGCTCCCTCACCCGGATTGCCAAAACCGAATTGCGAAGGGCAATTCGGGGCAATCCGACCTCTCCCCGAGGGGAGAGGAGGTCGCCGGCGTCTGTGCTCGCCTCTTCTCCCCACCGGGGAGAAGGTGGCCGCGAAGCGGCCGGATGAGGGGGCCTTCGCCACCAGAAAGAGCGTGCCATCATGAAAGAAATCTCCTGCAAGCTGCTCGTCATCGGCGCCGGGCCGGGCGGCTATGTCTGCGCCATCCGGGCCGGACAGCTCGGCGTCGATACGGTGATCGTCGAGGCCGGCAAGCCGGGCGGCACCTGCCTCAATGTCGGCTGCATCCCGTCCAAGGCGCTGATCCATGCGGCGGAGGAGTTCGAGAAGGTGTCGCACATGGCGGGCGGCAAGAGCCCGCTCGGCATTTCGGTCACCGCGCCGACGCTCGATCTTGCCCGGACCGTCGCCTGGAAGGACGGCATCGTCAGCCGGCTCAACAGTGGCGTCGCCGGCCTGCTCAAGAAGGCAGGCGTGAAAACCGTGCATGGCTGGGCGAGCTTTCGCGACGGCAAGACGGTCGCGGTCGAGACCGAGACGGGCGTGCAGGTGATCCGGGCCGAAACGATCGTCATCGCCTCCGGCTCGGCGCCGGTGGAGCTGCCGTTCCTGCCGTTTGGCGGTCGGGTGATTTCGTCAACCGAGGCACTGGCACTCAGCGACGTGCCGAAAAATCTCGCGGTCGTCGGTGGCGGCTATATTGGGCTGGAACTGGGCATGGCATTTGCCAAGATGGGCGCTGAGGTGACCGTGATCGAGGCCTTGCCGCGCGTGCTGGCGCAGTATGATGCCGAGCTGACCCGGCCGGTGGTCAAGCGGCTCACCGCGCTCGGCGTCGAGGTGATGCTGGGCGCCAAGGCCAAGGGGCTTTCAACCAAGGGTGACGCGTTGCTGGTCGAGACCTCGGACGGCAAGAGCGCCAAGGTCGCCGCCGAAAAAATCCTGGTCACGGTCGGGCGCAAGCCGGTGACCGAAGGCTGGGGGCTCGAGCAGATCGACCTCGACATGGCCGGCAAATTCATCCGCATCGACGACCAGTGCCGCACCTCGATGCGCGGCATCTTCGCCATTGGCGACGTCACCGGCGAGCCGATGCTGGCGCACCGGGCGATGGCGCAGGGCGAGATGGTCGCCGAGATCGTTGCCGGCCACAAGCGCAGCTGGGACAAGCGTTCGATACCCGCCGTTTGCTTCACCGATCCCGAACTGGTGACCGCTGGTCTTTCGCCGGAAGAAGCCAAGGCGCTCGGCGGCGAGATCAAGATCGGCATGTTCCCGTTCGCGGCCAACGGCCGGGCGATGACGAAGCTGGGCGAGGACGGCTTTGTCCGCGTCTTGGCCCGCGCCGACAACCATCTGGTGCTCGGCATCCAGGCGGTCGGGCAGGGTGTGTCGGAACTGGCGGCGGCGTTCGGGCTGGCGCTGGAGATGGGCGCGCGGCTGGAGGACATCGCCGGCACCATCCACGCGCATCCGACGCAGGGCGAGGGATTCCAGGAAGCAGCGCTGAAGGCGCTGGGACACGCGCTGCATATTTAATTCGCGATGGCGCAAAAGCGGTGATGCCGGCGGGACAGCGCCCCCCTCTGTTCTGCCGGACATCTCCCCTCAAGGGGGGAGATTGGCAGTTTCGGGCAACCTGCCTCTTCCAAAACTTTCAAAAATTGGCGAAATCTAAGATGACAGCCGATCTCCCC
>NZ_RZRA01000677.1:0-3202 GCF_003998945.1 Mesorhizobium sp. M7A.F.Ca.CA.003.01.2.1
GTCTCCGACGGCTCCAACAAGCCCTACCGCTGCAAGCTGCGCGCGCCGGGTTTCGCGCATCTGCAGGCGATGGATTTCCTCTGCCGCGGCCACATGCTGGCCGACGTCACCGCCGTTCTCGGCTCCCTCGACATCGTGTTTGGTGAGGTCGATCGCTAAATGTCAGTCCGCCGTCTCGCAGAAGCCAGCGTCCAGCCAGCATCCTTCGCCTTCAACCGGGCGAATGCCGCGGCTGCGAAGCAATGGATCAAGAAGTACCCGAAGGGCCGTGAACAGTCGGCCATCATCCCGCTTCTGATGATAGCACAGGAGCAGGAAGGCTGGGTGACGAAGGCGGCGATCGAGACGATCTCCGACATGCTCGGCATGCCCCGCATCCGCGGGCTGGAAGTCGCGACCTTCTACACGCAGTACCAGTTGAATCCGGTCGGCACGCGTGCGCACATCCAGGTCTGCGGCACCACGCCCTGCATGCTGCGCGGTTCGGAAGCGCTGATGGATGTCTGCCGCTCCAAAATCCATCACGACCAGTTCCACACCAACGACAAGGGAACCTTGTCTTGGGAAGAGGTGGAATGCCTCGGTGCCTGCGTCAACGCGCCGATGGTGATGATCTTCAAGGACACGTTCGAGGATCTGACGCCGGAACGCCTGGCTGAAATCATCGATCTCTATGACGCCGGCAAGGGTGCTGCGGTGGAACCGGGGCCGCAGAATGGCCGCACCGGCTCGGAGCCGGCCTCCGGCCTCACCACGCTGAAGAGCGAAAAGGCGATCCTCAAGTCGACCCGCGACAGGGAAGCCAGGGAGGCGGCCAAGGCCGCCAGGGCGGCACCCGACGCGATCGTCGCAGCGCCGGTGCCGGCGCCGGCCGCGGCCCCTGTCGCACCGTCCAACACCAGCAAGCCGAAGACCGACGCCCCTGAAACCAGCCCGGCGCTGAAGACGCCTTCAAAAACCAAGGTCGCGCCGGCGGCTGAAAAGGCGGCGAGTGTTGCCGCTCCACTGCATTCGGCCGCCAATGCCAACAAGGCAGACTCCAAAGTCGAGCAGGTTTCCAAGCAGCGCAGTGGCCCCATCACCAAGGCCGAGCCGGCCTCCGCCTTCAAGGCGCCAGAGGTCAAGGTACCGGCCGCCAAGCCGGCCAAACCGTCGCTCGGGGACAAGAACCGCCCGGCCGGCATCGACAGGCCGGCACAGGTCGATGACCTCAAACTGATCTCCGGCGTCGGCCCCAAGATCGAGGGCATCCTGCATACGCTGGGCATCTTTACCTTCGCGCAGGTCGCGTCGTGGAAGAAGGCCGAACGCGAGTGGGTGGATGGCTATCTCTCTTTCCAGGGCCGCATCGATCGCGACGACTGGGTCAAGCAGGCCAAGGCGCTCGCCAAGGGTGGCGTCGCCGAATACATCCGCGTCTTCGGCAAGAAGCCGGTCTGAGGGACGAAAAATGCTCGGGGATAAAGACCGCATCTTCACCAATATCTACGGCCTGTTCGACAAGTCCTTGGCCGGCGCGATGGCGCGCGGCGCCTGGGATAACACGCCCGGCATCGTCGCCAAGGGCCGCGAGTGGATCGTCAACGAGATGAAGGCGTCGGGCCTGCGCGGCCGTGGCGGCGCCGGCTTCCCGACGGGCCTCAAATGGTCGTTCATGCCCAAGCAGAGCGACGGCCGGCCGAGCTACCTGGTCATCAATGCCGACGAATCGGAGCCCGGCACCTGCAAGGACCGCGACATCCTGCGCAACGACCCGCACACGCTGGTCGAGGGCGCGCTGCTTGCCGGTTTCGCCATGGGTGCGGTTGCCGCCTACATCTATGTGCGCGGCGAGTTCATCCGCGAGCGCGAGGCGCTGCAGCGCGCGATCGAGGAGGCCTATGAGGCCAAGCTGATCGGCAAGAACAACACCTCCGGCTACGATTTCGACATCTACATGCACCACGGCGCCGGCGCCTATATCTGCGGCGAGGAGACAGCGCTCCTCGAAAGCCTCGAAGGCAAGAAGGGCCAGCCGCGGCTGAAGCCGCCATTCCCGGCCAATGTCGGCCTCTATGGCTGCCCGACCACGGTCAACAATGTCGAATCGATCGCGGTTGCGCCGACCATCCTGCGCCGCGGTGCGGCCTGGTTCTCGTCCTTCGGCCGGCCGAACAATGTCGGCACCAAGCTGTTTTGCATCTCCGGCCACGTCAACAATCCGTGCACGGTCGAAGAGGCGATGTCGATCCCGTTCCGCGAACTGATCGAGACGCATTGCGGCGGCATTCGCGGCGGCTGGGACAATCTTTTGGCGGTCATACCGGGCGGCGCTTCGGTGCCGCTGGTGCCGGCCGAGCAGATCATCGACGCGCCGATGGATTTCGACGCGCTGCGCGACCTCAAATCCGGCCTTGGAACCGCGGCTGTCATCGTCATGGACAAGTCGACCGATGTCGTGAAGGCGATCGCGCGGCTTTCCTACTTCTACAAGCACGAGAGCTGCGGCCAGTGCACGCCATGCCGCGAAGGTACCGGCTGGATGTGGCGGGTGATGGAACGGCTGGTGCGCGGCGAGGCGCAGAAGCGCGAGATCGATATGCTGCTCGACGTCACCAAGCAGATCGAAGGCCATACGATCTGCGCGCTGGGCGACGCGGCGGCATGGCCGATCCAGGGCCTGATGCGGCATTTCCGCGGCGAAGTGGAGCGGCGCATCGACGAGTTTTCGCGCAATGCGCACCGGGCCGAGCCTGTGATGGTGGCGGCGGAATAGAAGAACGTTTTACGCGGACGAAAGTCCGCAGCGAAGGGCGGGGCGAACGACGAAACGACCAGGAGAACTCTATGGCGCCGTATTCGAACCCGCTGATGCCCAATTTGGACCAGATCGAGCAGATGAACCAGGACTTGACCAGGATGATGCCGAAGGAGATGGCCAGTGCCGTCAACCTTTTCGTGCATCCTGTGGCGGGTGCGGCCGCGATGTCGGCGCTTGGCCTCGGGCTTGCCAATCATGCTTTTGGCGTCTGGCTGGGCGCGTTTTCAGGCGCGGCAGAAGCCTCGCAACGGCTGCTGCAGCCGATCGTCGATGATTTCGAGGCGCGCGTCGCCCAGTTCGATGAACCGAGTCCTTCCTCCACCAAGGCACGGGCAACGGCGAAAACAATGATCGCCGAGGCGCAGTCCTTCGCGCAGGAAGTCACCGATATTGCCGCCAAGG
>NZ_RZRA01000678.1:0-3200 GCF_003998945.1 Mesorhizobium sp. M7A.F.Ca.CA.003.01.2.1
TCTCTACTCGGCCGCTTCGCGATGCACTTCGATGCCGGCCAGATACTTCTCCGCCTCGAGTGCGGCCATGCAGCCAAGCCCCGCTGCCGTCACCGCCTGGCGGTAGATATCGTCGGTCACATCGCCGGCCGCGAACACGCCCGGCACATCGGTGCGGGTCGAATCCGGCGCCGTCCACAGATAGCCGTTCGGCTTCTGCTTGAGCTTGCCGGCGAACAGTTCAACCGCCGGCGCATGGCCGATGGCCACGAACACACCGTCGATCTTGAGGTGCGACACCTCGCCGGTCCCCGCATGCTTGAGCTTCAGCCCTTCGACCGAGGGCGGCAGCGGCGTCTTGCCGGGCCGACCGGTGATCTCGTCGACGATCGTGTCCCAGATGACGCGGACATTGTCCTTTTTCAGAAGCCGCTCGCGCAGGATACGTTCGGCGCGAAAATCGCTGCGCCTGTGGATCACCGTCACGCTCTTGGCGAGATTGGACAGATAGAGCGCCTCTTCCACCGCCGAATTGCCGCCGCCGATCACCGCGACATCCTTGCCCCGGTAGAAGAAGCCGTCGCAGGTGGCGCAGGCCGAGACTCCAAAACCCATAAAGTCCTGCTCGGTCGGGATGCCCAGCCATTTCGCTTGCGCGCCGGTCGCGATGATCAGCGCGTCGGCGGTGTAGGTGGTGCCGGAATCGCCCTTGGCACGGAACGGTCGCACGTTGAGGTCGACCTCGGTGATGATGTCGTTGATGATGTCGGTGCCGACATGCTCGGCCTGTTTCAGCATCTGCTCCATCAGCCACGGACCCTGGATCGGGTCGGCGAAGCCGGGATAGTTCTCGACATCGGTGGTGATCATCAACTGCCCGCCCTGCTGCAGGCCGGCGACCAGCATCGGCTTCAGCATGGCGCGGGCGGCGTAGACCGCCGCCGTATAGCCGGCCGGGCCGGAACCGATGATGAGAACGGGCGCGTGCTTGGTGGTCATCTAAAGCCTCTGCGGAGGGCTGCCGGCAATTGCGGCATGGAAAACTCGATCATTGTCGCGCGTAATGTAAGTGTTGCCCACGACGCCAGCAAGGCAAGTTGGAGTTCGTCCCCGGAAAGCTTTGTCACACCCTGTCGCCTGCGGATCCCGCGAAATATTCCGGGCGAAGGATGGAATGGACAGCGAAGTCGTTTAATTACAAAATCACGCAAGATTCTTGCGTGTTGCCCCTCATGATCGAGAGCCCTCATGCCGCTCAAGGCCGACCTCGACGCCATCGACTGGAAGATCCTGCGCGAATTGCAGGGCGACGGCCGCATGACCAATGTCGAACTGTCGAACCGCGTCGGCATTTCGGCACCGCCATGCCTGCGCCGCGTCAAGCGCCTGGAGGAAGCCGGCATCATCCGTGGCTACCGCGCTCTGCTCAACGCACCAGCGCTCGGCCTTGATGTCGTTGCCTTCTGCCTCGTCGGCCTGCATCATCAAGCCGATGCCGAGCTGCGCATCTTTGCCGAGCGCACCCGCGGCTGGCCGATCGTACGCGACGCCTGGATGGTGTCGGGCGAATCCGATTTCCTCCTGCATTGCGTGGCGAGCGACCTCGGCGCCTTCCAGAGCTTCGTCATCGAGGAACTGACCTCGACCCCGAATGTCGACACGGTGCGCACAGCGCTCACCATCCGCCGGGTCAAGGACGAAGGCTTGGTCTCGTTCGCACAGCCTTGAGCCGGTTGAACCGCAACCGGCTTTCGCCGATGCGGCCTGAGCGCCTCGCCATATCAGCGCCGCTTTGGCGTTCGATAGGCTCTCCTGTGGAGCCGGATGTACTGCCGTAGCCACCTTGCTGGTTTCCTAGAGCAATTCCAGAAAAAGTGTGTAACGGTTTTCCTGGGAAAAGCGCATAGCGCTTTCGGGATTGCATAATACAGGTGGCGCAGGGCAGCCCAATTCCGAGAACAGTGTGCCGTGGGGTGGGACGATGACTCGATTTTCTAGCCCGGTTTCGGCGCTGGTCATCTGTATGAACGAGGCCGACATGATCGGCGAATGCCTGGAAAGCGTCGACTTCTGCGCCGAGATCATCGTCGTCGATTCAGGCTCGACGGACAGCACTCTGGACGTCGTCAATGCGTTCATCGCCAAGGGCTACCCGATAAGGCTGTTTCACAATGATTGGCCGGGCTTTCCTCGTCAGCGGCAATTCGCGCTCGATCAGGCCACCCAACCGTGGTGCCTTTCGATTGAAGCCGACGAGGCCATCGATGACGTTCTCAGGCAGTCGATCACGAATGTGACGCAGCTTGGGAACGATGCTTTCGACGGATGGTACATCAGGCGCCGCGACAAGCTGAAGGGTTATGGCTATGCGCACCGCTGGGTGCTTCACAACAGGCTGCTGCGTCTTTTCCGGCGCGACAAGGCGACCATGGACCTCAATCTGCGGGTCCATGAGTCGTTCGAGGTGCCGGGCGAAACCGGCACCATAGAAAATGGCGTGCTGCTGCATCGCCGCGAAATGACTATTGCCGAGGATCTGGCGAGAGCCAACACCTACTCCAGCCTCAAGGTCGCCACGCTGGTCGAACGAGCCAAGAAGCCTGGCCTGATAAGACTGGTGCTGTCGCCGCTTGGCAACTTCCTGAAGTTTTACCTGGCCAAGCGCTACTTCCTGTGCGGCCGGCACGGGTTCGTCTATTCGATGCTGGTGATGGTGTATTCGTTCGCCACCGAGGCCAAGCTCTATGAAGCCTGGCGGGACAACGATCGGGTATAAACCGTTAGGGCGCGCCCGAGGCGGCCCCAAGTGCAGCTATTGCGGCGAGCAGGCCGTCGAAGTCCGCGCGGTCGCACCAAGGCCGAATTGTGAAGCCCCGTCGGACAGCCGCTTGCCCGTCCACCAGCCAGCCCTGCGAGAGGCCGGCGCGTTGTCCCGCCTCCATGTCGGCCTCCTTGTCGCCGACGATCAGCGAACGCCGCAGATCGAGCCCGAGGCGACTGGCCGCCTCCAGCAGCATGCCCGGATTGGGCTTGCGCATCGGATGATCTGCGGCCGCGAGCGGGCCGGAGCCCGCCTCGTGATAGGCGCAGGCAAGGACCATGTCGACGAACGCATTGTCGGCGCGTAGCAGTTCGAGCACGCGGCCATTGACGGCGGCGAAATCGCTCCAGCCGAAATAGCCGCGCGCGATGCCGGACTGGTTGGTGACGACGATGACGGG
>NZ_RZRA01000679.1:0-3200 GCF_003998945.1 Mesorhizobium sp. M7A.F.Ca.CA.003.01.2.1
ATCATAGAGCTTGTGGAAAGCTATCGGAAAACTTCGGTGGAGAGTACTTCAAGAACAGATATTTAGGGCGATAGTAGAGCTGTCCCAACATGCATTCCGGCTAAACTGTTAGAGCGACGCCTGGGGGCGCATTTCAAGTGTCGAGCGCTTCCAGCTCGTCGATCAGGCCACCGATGACGCCAAGTCCGATCTGCCAGAAGGCGGGATCGGTGGCGTCGAGCCCGAAGGGCGCCAGAAGCTCGGAATGATGTTTGGTGCCGCCGGCGCGCAGCATTTCGAAATACTTGTCCTGAAAGCCGCGCTCGGCGTTCTGGTAGACCGCGTAAAGCGAGTTCACCAGGCAGTCGCCGAAAGCATAGGCATAGACATAAAAGGGCGAATGGATGAAGTGCGGGATGTAGGTCCAGAACACCTCGTAGCCTTCGCGCAGCTTGATGGCGGGACCCAGACTTTCGGCCTGCACTTCGAGCCAGAACTGACCGAGCCTGTCGGAGGTCAGTTCGCCGTTCTTGCGTTCGGCATGCACCTTGCGCTCGAATTCATAGAAGGCGATCTGGCGCACGACCGTGTTGATCATGTCCTCGACCTTCTGGGCGAGCATGGCCTTGCGCTCGCGCCGGTCGGTGGTCTGGTCGAGCAGCGAGCGGAAGGTCAGCATCTCGCCGAAGACCGATGCCGTCTCGGCCAGCGTCAGCGGCGTCGAGGCCATCAGCGCACCCTGGCCGCCGGCCAGCACCTGATGCACGCCATGGCCAAGCTCGTGCGCCAGCGTCATCACATCGCGCGGCTTGCCCATGTAGTTGAGCAGGACATAGGGATGCGCCGACGGTACGGTCGGATGCGCGAAGGCGCCAGGCGACTTGCCGGGCCGCACCGGCGCGTCGATCCAGTTGCGGTCGAAGAAGGTTCGCGCGATCTCGGCCATGTCGGGCGAAAAGCGCTGATAGGCGGACAGCACGGTGTTCCTGGCCTCGTCCCAGCCGATGATCGCCTGGGGCGTATCCGGCAACGGCGCGTTGCGGTCCCAATGGTTCATCACCTCCATGCCCAGCCAGCGTGCCTTCATCGCGTAGTAGCGGTGCGAGAGGCGCGGATAGGCATCGCGAACGGCGGAGGCCAAGGCGTCCACCACACTGCGCTCGACGCGGTTGGCCAGATGGCGTGAATCGGCGATGTCCTCGAAGCCACGCCAGCGGTCGGATATCTCCTTGTCCTTGGCCAGCGTGTTGGTGATCAGCGTGAAGGTGCGCAAGTTCTTGCGGAAGGTCGTGGCCAGCGCCTCGGACGCCCGGCGGCGCACCTCGCCGTCGGCGTCCTGCAGACGGTTCAGCGCCGGCTCCAACGTCAGTTCCTCGCCGTCGATGTGGAAGCGAAGGTCGGTCATCGTCTCGTCGAACAGGCGGTTCCAGGCGCCGCGTCCGGTGATCGACTTTTCGTGGAAGAGCTGCTCGACGCGGTCCTCGAGCTGGTAAGGCTTGTCCTTGCGCAGATCGAGCACCCATGGCCGATAGTGGCCGAAGGCGGGATCGCCGGCGAGCGCGCCTTCGATCGACGCATCGTCGATCAGGTTGAGTTCGAGCGCGAAGAACAGAAGGTGCGCGCTGGCGTCGGTCATCTTCTCCTGGATGTCGCCATAGAGCTTGGCGCGCTGGGGATCGGCGGTGTTTCCGGCATAAACCAGTCCCGCATAGGAGACGATGCGGCCGATCAGTTCCTCCAGCGCCTCGTAGGCGACAAGCGCCTCGCCCAGCCTGCCGGCGCCGCCGCGCTCGGCTTCGGCGGCCAGCGTACCCTTCCAGCGGCTCTCGAAACTGGTCGCATCGGTGGCGGCCTTGGCGATGTCGCGCTTCAGCTCCGGCGCGTCCATGCCGGCATAGAGGTCGGCAAGGTTCCATTCCGGCAGGTCGCCCAGCTCGGCCGCGCCTTGACCCGACGCCGGCGCCGCCAGCCGCCGTGCGGAAACCATGTGCCCAGAATCCCTATGCATTGCCGACACCTTCCGTGGCCAAGGTTCAAGGAGAAACGAGAAGCCGGTCAAATCCTAAGGAATTCATTCACCGGGTTTTTTGAAACCTTATTTAGAACCCTGTGCCAAGATGGTCCACAGGGCAGAATTCCTCGGGCGGGCAGTCACACCAGTCATGACAGGTTCCATACTCATAGTCGATGACGATCCGGTGCAACGCCGGCTGCTCGAAGCGGCGGTGACGCGGTTCGGCTACAGCGCAATCGTGGTCGACGGCGGCGCGGCCGCTCTCGACATCCTCGATGGACCCGGCGCCCGCGAGGTGTCGGTGGTCATCCTCGATCTGGTCATGCCCGGTCTCGACGGTATCGGCGTGCTGAAGGCGATGCGCGAGCGCGACATCAACGTGCCGGCGATCGTGCAAACCGCGCAGGGCGGAATCGAGACCGTGGTTTCGGCGATGCGTCATGGCGCCTTCGATTTCGTCGTCAAGCCGGCGTCTCCCGACAGGCTGCAGGCATCGATCGGCAATGCGCTCAAGGTCGAGGCCGTCGAGGGCGAGGTCAAGCGCACATCGCGCCGGCGCGGCGGCCTCCTGACCTTCAAGGACATGATCACGCACAGCCCGGCCATGGACAGGGTGATCCGTCTTGGCCAGAAAGCGGCGGCATCCAACATTCCGATCCTGATCGAGGGCGAGTCCGGCGTCGGCAAGGAACTGGTGGCGCGCGCCATCCAGGGCAGTGGCGACCGCCGCACGAAGCCCTTCGTCACCGTCAATTGCGGCGCCATTCCAGACAATCTGGTCGAATCGATCCTGTTCGGTCACGAGAAGGGCTCGTTCACCGGGGCCACCGACAAGCACACCGGCAAGTTCGTCGAAGCGCATTCGGGCACGCTGTTTCTCGACGAGATCGGCGACCTGCCGCTCGACGTGCAGGTCAAGCTGTTGCGTGCGGTCCAGGACGGCGAGGTCGACCCGGTCGGTGGGCGCTCGACCGTCAGGGTCGACATCAGGCTGATTTCGGCGACGCACCGCAACCTCCTGCAGCAGGTCAAGGACGGCAAGTTCCGCGAGGATCTGTTCTACCGGCTGAACGTCTATCCGATCTTCGTGCCGCCGAAATACCTTGCAGGCGACGGTGCGGGTCGGCCGGCGCGACCTTCTCCATGAAATGGGTGACCAGATATGGGATGTCGTCGCGGCGGCCGACCCGCACCGTCGCCTGCAAGG
>NZ_RZRA01000067.1:0-10334 GCF_003998945.1 Mesorhizobium sp. M7A.F.Ca.CA.003.01.2.1
CTACTCCCCTACTCCCCTATTCCCCTACCTCGCATTTTCGGGGTTACATCAGTCAAAACTCTTCCCTATAAGGCCCTCCTAGCCTGATACCAGAATCGCGAGCACAACCGGCCGGGTCTTCCCGTCCCGGTTTTTTGTGCAAGCCGCCCGCCGAACGGACCTTTGACATGCCAAGACGCACTGACATCAAGTCGATCCTGATCATCGGGGCCGGCCCCATCGTCATCGGCCAGGCCTGCGAGTTCGACTATTCCGGCACGCAGGCCTGCAAGGCGCTGAAGGAGGAAGGCTTCCGCGTCATCCTGGTCAATTCCAACCCGGCCACCATCATGACCGACCCGGAACTGGCCGACGCCACCTATATCGAGCCGATCACGCCTGAAGTGGTGGCCAAGATCATCGCCAAGGAGCGGCCCGACGCGCTGCTGCCGACCATGGGCGGCCAGACCGCGCTCAACACCGCTCTGTCGCTGCGCCGCATGGGCGTGCTCGAGCGCTACAATGTCGAGATGATCGGCGCCGACGCTACCGCCATCGACAAGGCCGAGGACCGCGCGCTGTTTCGCGAGGCGATGAAGAAGATCGGCCTGGAAACGCCGAAGTCGATGCTGGCCAACGCCACCGACGTCAAGAACACCGACCGCAAGACGCATGAGGCCGAGCGCGCGGCGCTCAAGGCCGAGAAGCCGGCCGATCTCGACGCCGCGCTCGATGCGCTGGAAACCCGCTGGAACCTCGGCGAAGGCGACCGCAAGCAGCGCTATATCAGCCATGGCATGGCGATCGCCGCCCAGGCGCTCGACCATGTCGGCCTGCCGGCCATCATCCGCCCGTCCTTCACCATGGGCGGCACCGGCGGCGGCATCGCCTACAACCGCGCCGAATTCTACGAGATCGTCCAGTCCGGCCTCGACGCCTCGCCGACCACCGAAGTGCTGATCGAGGAGAGCGTGCTCGGCTGGAAGGAGTATGAGATGGAGGTCGTCCGCGACAGAGCGGACAATTGCATCATCGTCTGCTCGATCGAGAACATCGACCCGATGGGCGTGCATACGGGCGATTCGATCACCGTCGCCCCGGCGCTGACGCTGACCGACAAAGAATACCAGATGATGCGCAACGCCTCGATCGCCGTGCTGCGCGAGATCGGCGTCGAGACCGGCGGTTCCAACGTGCAGTTCGCCGTCAACCCGGCCGATGGCCGCCTGGTGGTGATCGAGATGAACCCGCGCGTCTCGCGCTCGTCGGCACTTGCCTCCAAGGCGACCGGCTTCCCGATCGCCAAGATCGCGGCAAAACTCGCCGTCGGCTACACGCTGGACGAGCTGGAGAACGACATCACCGGCGGCGCGACGCCAGCCTCGTTCGAACCGAGCATCGACTACGTCGTCACGAAGATCCCGCGCTTTGCCTTCGAGAAATTCCCCGGCGCCGAGCCGGTGCTGACCACCGCCATGAAGTCGGTCGGCGAAGTCATGGCCATCGGCCGCACCTTCCAGGAATCGCTGCAGAAGGCGCTGCGTGGACTTGAAACCGGCCTGACTGGTCTGGACGAGATCGAGATTCCCGGTCTCAGCCATGGGGGCCTCGGTTCCGCCAACCATGCCGACGACCGCAACGCCATCCGCGCAGCGCTCGGCACGCCGACGCCCGATCGGCTGCGCATGGTGGCGCAGGCGATCCGCATGGGCACCTCGTTGGAGGACGTGCACGCCATGTGCAAGATCGACCCGTGGTTCCTCGAACAGATCGCCGGCATCGTCGCCATGGAAGCCCGCATCCGCGAGCACGGCATTCCCGAGGATGCCGTCAACCTGCGCATGCTGAAGGCCATGGGTTTCTCCGATGCCCGCCTCGCGTCGCTGACGAAGACCGACGCCGAAGTGATTCAGAAAGCTCGCGAAAAGCTCGACGTTCATCCTGTTTATAAACGCATCGACACTTGTGCGGCCGAGTTCGCCTCGCCCACCGCCTACATGTACTCGACCTATGAAGTGCCGTTCGCCGGCGCGCTGGCCAACGAGGCGCAGGTCTCGTCGCGCAAGAAGGTCGTCATCCTCGGCGGCGGGCCGAACCGCATCGGCCAGGGCATCGAGTTCGACTATTGCTGCTGCCACGCCGCCTTCGCGCTGCGCGACGCCGGCTATGAAGCGATCATGATCAACTGTAACCCGGAGACGGTCTCGACCGACTACGACACCTCGGACCGGCTCTATTTCGAGCCGCTGACGGCCGAAGACGTGCTGGAGATCCTGCGCGCCGAGCAGGCCTCGGGCGAGCTGGTCGGCGTCATCGTCCAGTTCGGCGGCCAGACGCCGCTGAAGCTGGCGGATGCGCTGGAGAAGGCCGGCATCCCCATCCTCGGCACCTCGCCCGACATGATCGATCTCGCCGAAGACCGCGACCGCTTCCAGAAGCTGCTGCACAAGCTCAACCTGAGCCAGCCGAAGAACGGCATCGCCTATTCGGTCGAGCAGGCCCGCCTGGTCGCCGGCGAGCTCGGCTTCCCGCTGGTGGTGCGCCCGTCCTATGTGCTCGGCGGCCGCGCCATGCAGATCATCCATGACGAGGGCATGCTGCAGACCTACCTGCTCGACACCGTGCCCGGCCTGGTGCCGGAGGACATCAAGCAGAAATACCCCAACGACAAGACCGGCCAGATCAACACGCTGCTGGGCAAAAACCCGCTGCTGTTCGACACCTATCTCTCCGGCGCCATCGAGGTCGATGTCGACTGCCTCTGCGACGGCAAGGCGACCTTCGTCTCCGGCATTCTGGAACACATCGAGGAGGCCGGCATCCATTCGGGCGACAGTGCCTGCTCGCTGCCGGTGCACTCGCTGCCTTCCGAACTGGTCGACGAACTGGAGCGCCAGACGGCAGCCCTTGCCCGCGCGCTCAATGTCGGCGGGCTGATGAACGTGCAGTATGCGATCAAGGACGGCACGGTCTATGTGCTGGAGGTCAACCCGCGCGCATCGCGCACCGTGCCCTTCGTCGCCAAGACCATCGGCCGGCCAATTGCCAAGATTGCCGCCCGCATCATGGCCGGCGAGAAGTTGGAAGACGCCTTCGCCCATTACGGCGCCATGCCCGACCCCAGGAACCCCGGCCACATCGCGGTCAAGGAAGCCGTGTTCCCCTTCGCCCGCTTCCCCGGCGTCGACATATTGCTCGGCCCGGAAATGCGCTCGACCGGCGAGGTCATGGGCCTCGACCGCGATTTCGCGCTGGCCTTCGCCAAGAGCCAGCTCGGCGCCGGCGTCGACCTGCCGCGCTCCGGCACGCTGTTCGTCTCGGTGCGCGACGAGGACAAGAAAGGCATCCTGCCGGCGGTGAAGCGCCTGGCCGGCCTCGGCTTCAAGGTGCTGGCCACCTCAGGCACCGCCCGCTTCCTCGCCGAAAACGGCGTCGACGCCCAGAAGATCAACAAAGTGCTGGAAGGCCGCCCCCACATCGAAGACGCCATCCGCAACCGCCAGGTGCAGATCGTCTTCAACACCACGGACGGCCAGAAGGCAGTGTCGGACTCGAAGTCGCTGCGGCGGGCGACGCTGATGCAGAAGGTGCCGTATTATACGACGCTATCGGGCGCGGCTGCGGTGGCGGAAGCGATTGCGGCACTGAAGGCGGGGAGCCTCGAGGTCAGGCCGCTGCAGGAGTATTTTGCGTAAGGATTGGTGAACTGCTGTCGGCAGTTCTCGCTTTCAAATTGCTCGCCGCAGCCAAATGATATCCGGATTATACCAGCATCTAAAATAGTGCACTCCGACGGTTAGTAAAGGGTCGGATACAGTAGACAGCCCCCGAGACGTCACGTACGCTAACAGCCAAAAGGCGGGGGGACCAAAAAATGAATCCAGTAATTCGCGCTCAAGTCAAGGATTACGCAAAATCCACGAGCATCGAGTCGGCAAGTCTTAGTGATCAATTCGAAATTTACTCGATATTTGCGACTCTAATCGGTCTGTTGGCCGAGTCCGCAGATGCCAACGATGTCCATTTGACAGGCACGGAGTTCGGTCTCGACGGAGTCGCAATATTAATACAAGGGGAAGTAGTAAAAACACGGATCGAAGCAGAAGATAAGCTCGCCGCGATCAAAAATCCATCGATTGAGTTTGTTTTCTTTCAGTCGAAAACTAGCCCAAGTTACGACTACGGTGACATTTCCAAATTTTTCGATGCTATAACCAGCTTTTTTGATGGCGATTTGCGAGATGAAAGCCCCCAATTGTCGGACTTAACCGAGGCGATGCTCGCGGTATATGAAGGTGTAGTTGGAAAGAAAAATCCTTCGCTAAAAGCGTTCTACATCGCAACCGGAAATTACGAGGAACCTCGGCGCATTGAGTCTTTGAAGAATACATTCACTCGTCAAATGTCTGAAAAAAACATGTTTGACAGAGACAACCTTGACGTAAGTATCGTTGGAGCTCTTCAGCTACAACAATGGTACCGAGCCGCCACAACATCTGTCGAAGCAGAAATTGAATTTACAAAAGCAGTCGTTATGCCAAAAAATAAGAATGTGGACGAGGCATACGTTGGATATCTCGAGGCCAAACAACTAGTTAAGCTATTTACTTTGTTTGACGATAAATTTAACGCAATCGGCATCAATAAATCGGTTTTCGTTGACAATATTAGAGACTACGATCAAAGATCTAAGATTAACCAAGAAATAAAGGTCTCAGTACTTGAGAGCGGTGGTGATGATTTTGCTTTTAGGAATAACGGCGTTACAGTTGTGTCGAAAAGTATAGACCGCACTGGAGATCGATTCCATCTTGAGGACTATCAAATAGTAAATGGGTGTCAAACGAGCAATATTATATACGAATTGATCTTTGGGGAAAGCAAAGGGGCAGCTGAAGATCTAAATCTAATTGACCATATTGCAGTGCCATTCCGCCTGATTGGGTCGAAGAACGATGACTTCGTCGCATCGATCATTATTGGAACGAATAGGCAGAACCCGGTGAAGGAAGAACAATTCTGGGCGCTGAGGCCATTTTTAAAGAGCCTCGAAGAATACGCCAGATCGGTTGAGCCGGAAGAGATCATATATCTTGAACGGCGCGAAAACCAATATCGTGGCCAGCAGGTCGAGCGCGTTAGGATAATTCAGCCATCTTCGATGATGAAGGCCCTGGCTGCCGCGATTTTCTTCCAGCCCAATCGTGCAGCTCGCGACTATCGGGGAATCATGTCGGAGTATGATAGCAAGATATTTAAGGATGATCATGATGTTAGGATCTATCATGCCTGCTGTTATCTCTACTACCGAATTGAGTTCCTCTGGAGAAACCAGCGTATAGATAATAAATATAAGACGTTCCGATTTTATATCATATGTGCCGTCGGTTTAATTGTGACCCGAGGCAGAGACGTCTTTTCCATGAAAAAATCGGAAATAGAAAAAGTAGCGCAGAATATTATTGCATTGAGCAAGAATGAAGAGGCGCTCAAGGCGGTGGTTTATAGAAGCTCAGCGATATTAGACGACAAACTTAAGCAGTTTGGGACGCAGTCCCAGGAGAGGGTTCGGGACGCCATCCGATCAGAGTCGGTTTCTAACGAATTTAGAGAGATGATCCTGACCCAAGACATTCCTGAGGTGAAAAACTACGTTTCATAAGAGGCTGGCGAGTCGTCATGCTCGTTCCTATACTCTCATCACGCCACCGCCACACACTCGATCTCGATATCGAACTCCATCGGCCACGACGCCACCGGCACAAAACTCCGCGCCGGCGGATTGACGCTGAAATACCTGGCATAAACACGGTTGATGGCGTTGTAGAAGCCGGAATTGACGGCGTAGATACGCACCATCACCACATTGTCGAGCGAAGTGCCGGCCGCTTCCAGGCAATGTTTCAGCGCCTTCAGCGACGCCTCGGTCTGCACCTCGATGTCGCCGCGCACCATCTCGCCGGTCACCATATCCACCGGCGGCGTCGCCGAGATGAACACGAAGCCGTTGGCCTTGACCGCTGTCGAGCAGGGAAGGCCGAGCGCCCGCACCTTGGCGGACATGACCGGCACTTCGATGATTTCTTTTTTCATGGCAGTTCTCCCTGAGTTGCAGGGAGCTTATCCCGGCACGGGCGGAACGCCAGCGCCGTTCTTCCCTTCTCCCCTTGTGGGAGAAGGTGGATCGGCGCGATAGCGCCGAGACGGATGAGGGGTGTTCCAGCGGAGTGAGACGTCGGCGTTCCCTGGAACACCCCTCATCCGTCGCCTTCGGCGACACCTTCTCCCACAGGGGGAGAAGGAAGATGCGGCGCTAGAGAAATCCGATGAACCGTCCGGCGAAAAGCACGGACGTCCACAGCAGTATCGAGAGCACAGCCAGGATGGTGCTGCCGGCCAGATCGTCACCACCTCTGGCGAAGCGCAGGAAGGTGAAAAAATTGACGCCGGCGAGAAGGATGAGTGCCATCTTGGCGAGGAAAACCGGCATCGCCGCATAGGTGCTCGCCTTGACCGAAAACAGCAGCGAGCCTGTGACGAGCGCACCCGCGAATGCACTTAATGCAATGCGGCGCAGCAGCGCGACGAATGCGGCTTGCGGCAGCGAACGGAAAGCGCCGCAGATCCTGAGGTCCATGAGAACGACGCTGGTCAACAGCGCGCCGATCGACATGATGTGGAGCGCATTGACTATGGGATAGGCGACGAAGGAAGCCTTCAGCCACCGCGCCAACGCAAGATGCTCAATG
The DNA here is from genome assembly GCF_003998945.1 of Mesorhizobium sp. M7A.F.Ca.CA.003.01.2.1. Lineage (NCBI taxonomy): Bacteria > Pseudomonadati > Pseudomonadota > Alphaproteobacteria > Hyphomicrobiales > Phyllobacteriaceae > Mesorhizobium > Mesorhizobium sp. M7A.F.Ca.CA.003.01.2.1. The sequence goes on from NZ_RZRA01000067.1 coordinate 6,729, forward strand.
CCGGCGAGGAACTCGGCCATTTACGCCGGCGGCACGCGGTCGGGATAGACATCATATGTCTTGCCGTTGACGATGACGCGCACCGCTTTCATGCGCTTTTCGGTCGCCTCGAGCGAGCGGTTGCCGATCGCGGTCACCTCGTCGCCGACCTTGGCCACCTCCTCCGTGAAGCCGGCGGCGATCGTGCGTGATGGCGGCGCCATCTCCACCCGCCAGGCCTCACCCTCCGCGTCGACATCCAGCGTGGCGTGCGGATTGCCGATATAGATGGCCGTGATCTTGCCCTTGAGTTCGAAAAACCCATCCTGTGTCCACGACCAGCCGTGATGGGCATAGGCCGCGGTGCCGGCGGCAAGCATCACGGCCGCCGTCAGCGCGACGCTGCGAATTGCCTTGAACTGCATCGCTCGTCTCCTCGGTTCATCCCGCAGGCACTTGAGAGTAGGACACGGCGCGGCAACGTCAAATCATATCGAGCGAAAGACTGGACCGCCAAGCGCCCGCCCAATCGCCGGCATGACGCCTTGTTAATGACACCCATGCGCGCCACTCTCTCTTTCCTGGCCGTTCTTCCCCTGGGCTGAAGATCGGACTCCCATCGGAAACGAGGCGAACCATGAGCAGCATGAGAGACCGTCAGGAAGGCTTCGAAAAGAAGTTTGCGATGGACGAGGAAACGAAGTTCAGGGCCATGGCGCGCCGCAACAAGCTGCTCGGCCTGTGGGCCGCCGAAAAGCTCGGCAAATCCGGTGCTGACGCCGACGCCTATGCCAAGGAGGTCGTGCACGCGGATTTCGAAGAGGCAGGCGACAACGATGTGTTCCGCAAGGTCCGCGCCGACTTCGACGCGGCGGGCATCGCCCAGTCGGATGGCCAGATACGCACCGCCATGGAAGAGCTGCTGGTGACCGCGGTCGAGCAGATCAGGTCGACCTGAGCGCCGCTCAGCCTTGATCGGTATAGGGCGTGCCGTGCTTAAGGCACAGGGCCATATTGTGGTGTTGGTTGGCCAAGCGGGCTGGCTTCCATCGTAGCGCTCTACGGCGCCCCCCTCTGTCCTGCCGGGCAGGACAGAGGGGGGCGCCATAGTGAACCGCCCTCACCCCTGATGCGCGGCGGCCAGTTCCTTCACGTGTTTTTCGTGCATCTGCAGCGTCGGCAGGGTTTTCTTGGCGAATTCCTTCATTGCCGGGTCGTCGCCGGATTTCGCATAGCCGCTGAACAGCGCGACGGCTTCCTTATGAGCGTTGGTCTGCATCTCGATGTATTTGGCCTGGAATTGATCGCCGCTGGCGCTCTTCAGCTCATCGAGCATCTTCTGCTCCTTGGGCTGCAGGGCCGGACCGGACGGTGCGGTGGCCGAGGTTGTCTGGCCCTGGGCAAGCGCCGCCTTGAATTCCTCGCCGGCCTTGGTGTGATCGGCGATCATCTGTTTGGCGAACGCCTTGACGTCGGCGTCGGTCGCCTGTTGCTCGGCGAGCTTGCTGGACTGGATCTCGAACTCATTGGCGCTCGGCACCGTCTTGATGAAGGTCGAAGTGTCGACCTTCGTCGTGGCGGCGAGCGGCGTGGTCGTGGCGGTCGTGTTCGACTGGGCAAAGGCCGGCGCGCCGGCAAGCAATGCTGCTGCGGTCAGAATGGTAAGCGTCTTCATGGCATGTCTCCGGTTGGAATTGTCCCTCGGACAATCCAACGTCGCTTGGGCACTCCGGTTGCAGATCATGAGGAAGAAGCCTGCGCGTATCGCCTCGATTACCCGAACCGCGGCGGCTGGCCACAACTGCCTTCAGTGGCAGCAAGCTTCGCCATATTGCAGCTGCTCGTTCCAGTTCGGGCGACCTTCCGGCGTGAAATCCATCAGATTCCACAGCGTTTCGCAGGTGCCGAGGCCACGCGGATCCTGACCGGGCTCCGTCGGTGCGAAATCCAGTTCCGAACTCCAGAAATGGCGTATGCCGTCGGGGTCGCGGTGAAACACCGACAGCAGCGGGATCTGTGAGCCGTCGGCCGCCTCCGCATTGTAGTCGCGCTTGAAGCTGTTGGCCGCCGAAGACACCAGCCGCATGTTGCGCCAGCCCCGATCTCGACCGAGCGTGACCAGGTTTTCGAGCGCGGTCTTGCCCACCACCGCGAAATTGAAGCCGGCCGCCTGGAGATGCCCGACCGCGCCGTCGAACTGATCGAGCAATGCCGTGCAGGACGGACATGGCTGGTCCGGTCGGGCGAGCTTCGCCGTGCCGCCGCTGGTCGCCACATCGCGCTTCTCCTGCGGGTGGCGCGGGAACATCATGTTGTAGAGGATCAGGCTGTCCTTGCCGGGCGCGAACAGCTCCGACAGCCTTGTCTTCGCGGGCTTGCCGTGGGCATCCAGTGCGTCGAATTCATAGTCCTGGCGGATCAGCCCGCCCGGCGGCAGCGCGCGCCGGGCCTCGGCGACCTCTTCCATGGCGCGGCGCAGCTCGATTTCCTTCTTCAGCAATTTTTCGCGCGCGGTGCGGTATTTCGCGGATTCGTTGGGAAAGGTGATCATGATCGGCTCCTTCAAGTCGCAGCGCCGGCGTCCCGGCGCGGTTGCTCTGCGACCCAAGGACGTTTGGCGGTGATCGGCTCCGACATTTATTGCGCATGGTGATATGTCGTAATACCTGTCCGGGCAGCGTGATCCGGGGGACGAGATGCACGACGACGAGATCGATCTGCGCTGCCCGCAAGTAGTGACCGACAATGCCGCCAAGGGCCTCAGACTGCGCGGAGAATTCGGCCGCGGCGGCACCGAGATCGGCGTCGCCCGCGCCACCGAACTGAAGAACCGGGAAAAGCTCGCGCCCTCCACCATTCGCCGCATGGTCAGCTATTTCGCCCGCCACGAGGTCGACAAGCGCGGCAGGAACTACGGCAATGAGCAGAACCCTTCGGCCGGCTACATCGCCCGGCTGCTGTGGGGCGGCGATGAAGGCCGCACCTGGGCGCTTGATCTCAAGCAGAAGATCGGCAACGCGCCGGACATCTGACAACGGTCCGCACTACGCTGACCGCTCCTCACCCCTTCACCCCGCCGGCGGTGAGGCCGGAGACGATCTTGCGCTGGAAGATCAGCACCAGCACCACCAGCGGCACCGTGACGATCACCGAGGCGGCCATGATGTTGCCCCAGGGGATCTCGAACTGCGAGTTGCCGGAGAGCAGCGCGATCGCCACCGGCACGGTCCGCTGTGCGTTGTTGGAGGTGAAGGTCAGGGCAAACAGGAACTCGTTCCACGCACCGATGAAGGCCAGCAGGCCGGTGGTCGCCAGCGCCGGCCACATCAGCGGCAGGAAGACCCGGGTGACGATGATCCACGGCGTCGCGCCGTCTAGGATCGCCGCCTCCTCGACCTCGACCGGCAGGTCGCGGACGAAGGTGGTGAGCACCCAGACGGTGAACGGCAAGGTGAAGATCATGTAGGAGAAGATCAGCGCGAACAGGGAATTGTAGAGGCCGAAGATGCGGACCAGTTCGAACAGCCCGGCCAGCAGCGCCACCTGCGGGAACATCGACACCGACAGGATGATGAACAAAAGCGCCGAGCGGCCGCGGAATCGAATGCGCGCCAGCGCGTAGGCTGA
>NZ_RZRA01000680.1:0-3200 GCF_003998945.1 Mesorhizobium sp. M7A.F.Ca.CA.003.01.2.1
TTCGCCGGCAAGGAGAACGCGGCAACACCACGCAGCACCGGGCCGGAGGCGACGGACGGCATTCTCCCGGCCTGGCCGATGCCGGGCTCGAAAGGCCGCATCTGGATCGACTACCAGAACGACGTGACGGTGAAGGACGTCGAGCTGGCCGCACGCGAAAACTTCGTCTCGGTCGAACATCTGAAGCGCTACACCACGCTCGGCATGGCGACCGACCAGGGCAAGACCTCCAACCTGCCCGGGCTGGCGCTGATGGCAGGGATTACCGGCCGCACGGTGCCGGAGGTCGGCACCACCACCTACCGGCCGCCGTTCACGCCGGTGCCGCTGGCAAGCTTTGCCGGCGCGCGCGTCGGTGAATTGATGGCGCCGGTACGGCGGCTGCCGCTCGAAAACGTCCATCGCGCCAGCGGCGCTGTCTTCCAGGAATATGGCGGCTGGCTGCGGCCTGCTCATTATGGCGGCAACGCGGACGCGGAACGTTCGATCGCGGACGAGGCGCGACGTGCGCGCCAGTCGGTCGCGCTGTTCGATGGTTCGACGCTCGGCAAGAGCGAGGTGATCGGGCCGCAGGCGGCGGCGTTCGTCGATTTCCTCTACTACAACACCATGTCAACATTGAAACCGGGCCGCTGCCGTTATGGCTTCATGCTGTCTGAGAACGGCGTGGTCTTCGACGACGGCGTGCTGGTGCGGCTGGACGAGCATCGCTTCGTCGTGTCGTGCTCGTCCTCGCATGTCGCCGCCGTCCATGCGCGGCTGGAGGAATGGCGCCAGGACCGTTTTGGCCGCGGCGCCGTCTACATCCACAACGCCACACCGGACATGGCGACACTGACCGTTTCGGGGCCAAATGCCCGCAAGCTGCTGGAAAAGCTGCATCTTGGCCTCTCGCTCGACGATGCCGACCTGCCGCATATGGCGATCGGTCATGGCACTTATGCCGGCGACGAAGTCCGCATCGCCCGCGTCAGTTTCACCGGCGACAGGAGCTACGAGATTTCGATCCGGGCCGACCACGCCGAGCCGCTATGGGCGCATCTGCGCGAGGCCGGCCAGGCGCTCGACGCCATCGTCATCGGCCTGGAGGCGCTGATGATCCTGCGTGCCGAAAAGGGTTTTATCGTCATCGGCAAGGACACCGACGGCACCACATTGCCGCATGATCTCGGCGTCCACGGTCCGCGGGCCAAACGCAAGACCGAGTTCGTCGGCCGCCGCTCATTGTTCACCGAGGAGGCGTCGCGTGACAATCGCATGCAGCTTGTCGGGCTGGCAGTGCCGCAAGGCGAAGCACCGCTGCCGACCGGCGCGCATGGCATCAAACGGATCGACGGCAGATTGCGCAGCCAGGGCTTTGTCACCTCGAGCTACCAGAGCCCGACGCTTGGCCGCCCGGTTGCGCTTGGGCTGATAGAGCGCGGCGCGACGCGGCACGGCGAGACGATTGACATCCAGTATCTCGGCAAGATCAGCAAGGCGACAATTACCGCCCCTTGCGCCTTCGACCCGGCAGGAGACCGGCTGCATGCGTGATCTCGCGGAAAAATGGTCCGTTGCACCGGACTGGCAATCGGCGGTGATCAAGGTGCCCGGCCTTGTGGTGCGCGCGGTCTGCGGCCTCAACCAGTTGCTGGTCAGCGGCGACCTCGACGCGTGGGCGCGGGCTTCGAGCGCCGACGGGAACGGAGTCGGAGCCTTTGGCACCGCACAAGGTGACCGCTATGCGGCGCGACTGGCGCGCGACCGGCTGCTGATCGTCTCGAACAGCCCGCTTGCCATCGCCTCGGGCTGGCACACAGACGGGTTCGCGGTGACGGCGATCAGCGCCGGGTTGCAAATGTTCGAGGCCGAGGGCACGGCGCTCGACGCTTTCATCGCGCGTGGAACGACGCTCGATCCCAGCCAAGCGAGCGCCAGTGCAGCGCTGTCCTTCGCCGACATCAGCGCCGTCGTCTATCGCCATGACGCCAAGCTGCGCATCCATGTCGATCGCGGTCTTGCCGCCTATCTCTGGACATGGATGGAAATTGCCGCCGGCAACATCGCCGCAGGATCAGCGAAGTAGCCGGTTACGGCTGGTCAGAGTGTGAACGACCAGAACAGGCAGGCCAGCGTCGCAGCGGCAAAGACGACGAAGAACAGGCTGCGCAGCAGCACGTTGCGGCGCAACTCGTTCATGACAAAGTGACAACCGACGATCGCCGCGGCAAACAGGAACCGCCAGTTCAGCAATGTCCACACGGCGCTGCCCTGCCCGAACGCCCATCTGGCGACCATACAGCCGACGATGGTCGCAAACAGTGCGATCACGGTCCAGAAAAGGGCATCGGCGGCATGGGTCAGGACGATACCGGCCGCCCTTATCGGCAGGATCATCATCAGCATCGCGCTGAAGAAATAGACGGCGGCAATCGGGATGAACACGCCGGCGTCGGCAATGCCGTCAAGGCGCCTGACGCCGATCGCGCCATAGGGATAGCCGTGCCTGGCGACAGCCAGGCTCAACGCCATGAGCAAGGCGGTCAGCACGGCGACCAATGCGAAGGATGTGAGGGCTTTGCTCATGACGTTCCTGTCCCAGACGAATCAGACAGGAACGGTTTTAGCGGTCGGTCGTAAATTGCGCGTAAGCGGGGGCGCTGCCCTCACGGATTTCGTTCAGTTCAATCTGGCTGACGACAGGCTATTCAGCGGCGATCCGGCCTGCCGAACGATTGGCCAGCACAAAGCCGACCTCGTCGACCGCCTGCGCCGCACGCTTAAGGATCGCCTCGGAGCGCAGCACGCCGTCGGTGAAATCCTTGTCGGTGGCGTAGACGGCGGTGGGCAGCGCAAAGGCCTCGAAGAAGCCGAACAGCGGCCGCAGCTGATGCTCGACGATCAAGGCATGGCGCTCGCCACCGCCGGTCGCCGTCAGCACGATGGGCTTTCCCCGCAATGCCGCCGGATCGATCAGGTCGAAGAAATGCTTGAACAGGCCGGTATAGCTGCCCTTGTAGGTCGGCGAGCCCACGACAAGCACGTCGGCGGCGAGGATTTGTTCCAGGATCGCGTGCGCCTGGCCGTCGAGATCGCGGGCCCATTTCGCCGTTCCCAGCGACGGCCCGAGATCCTCGATATCATAGGTGCTCGCCGATAGGCCGTGGCTGGCGGCGATGTCCCTGGCGACCAGATCGACGAAGGCGCGCGTCTTTGAC
>NZ_RZRA01000681.1:0-3196 GCF_003998945.1 Mesorhizobium sp. M7A.F.Ca.CA.003.01.2.1
TGCCTGCATGGCCGGCCTTTTCCGCCTGGAACAGCCATTTGATCTTGGAGACGGCTTCGGTCGAGCCCATGCCGACCGGCTTGTCCAGGATCAGCCAGCCCGAGATCGGCCGGCCCTTCTTCTTGCCGCGACGCGCCACTATTCGGTGTCCTTGTTGTCGTCTTTGTCCTGGTCTGCGTTTTCCTGGTCCTCAGGACCCAAATCGCGCGCCACTTCCGGCGATTTCAAGAGGTCGTTGATCCTGGCAAAATTGTCGAAGGAGGTGTCGAGCTTGAAGCGGAACTCCGGCATGAACTTCATCTGCCGCAGCGCGCCGGAGACACGGCCACGGACGAATTTCGCATGCTTGTTCAACGCCTCGACCACCGCATCGGCATCTTTGGCGCCGAGCGGCGAGACGAAAGCGGTAGCGACCTTCAAATCGGGCGACATGCGCACTTCCGAGACCGACACCACGGTGTTCTCGATCAGCGGATCGATGATCTCGCCGCGCTGCAGGGTTTCGGATAGCGCATGGCGCACCTGTTCGGCGACGCGCAGCATGCGCTGGGATGGGCTGGATGCGGTTGGACGGGGCATTTTTCTCAATCCTGAAAGCGTGAGGCGCGGGATGGAACCGTGCCGCATGTCTCATATGGGCATTCTCAATAGACTTGGGGCGGCGGCCTTTCGACCACCGCCCGGTATGGACAAGTCACTCGAACTCAGAGTGTCCGGGTCACCATCTCGACGCGGAAGCACTCGATGACGTCGCCGACGCGCATGTCCTCGTAGTTCTGGAAGGCCATGCCGCACTCCTGGCCGCCGGGGACTTCCGAAACTTCGTCCTTGAAGCGCTTCAGCGTCTTCAGCGTGCCTTCGTGGATGACGACGTTGTCGCGGATCAGGCGCACGCCCGCACCACGCTCGACCTTGCCTTCGGTGACACGGCAGCCGGCGATCTTGCCGACCTTGGTGATGTCGAAGATTTCGAGGATCTGCGCATTGCCGATGAAAGTCTCGCGACGCTCCGGCGACAACAGGCCCGACAGAGCCGCCTTCACGTCATCCACAAGGTTGTAGATGATCGAGTAGTAGCGGATCTCGATGCCAGCCGCCGCTGCAGCGGCACGTGCCTGGACGTTGGCGCGGACGTTGAAGCCGATGATCGCGGCACCCGAAGTCTCGGCCAGCGACACGTCGCTTTCGGTGATGGCGCCGGCGCCAGCATGGACGATGCGTGCACGCACTTCGTCGGTACCGAGCTTGTCGAGTGCGGCGTTGATCGCCTCGATCGAGCCCTGCACGTCGCCCTTGATGACCAGCGGGAATTCCTTCAGCCCGCTTGTCTGCAACTGCGACATCATCTGCTCGAGCGAACCGCGCTGGCCGGCATGCTTGGCAACCGCCTTCTCGCGCGCCAGACGCTGGCGGTATTCGGTGATCTCGCGGGCACGGGCCTCGTTGTTGACCACGGCGAAGCGATCGCCGGCCTGCGGGGTGCCCTGCAAGCCAAGCACTTCCACCGGCATCGCCGGCGGCGCTTCCTTGATCTGCACGCCACGATCGTTGACCAGCGCACGCACCCGGCCCCATTCATTGCCGGCAACGAGGATGTCGCCCGGCATCAGCGTGCCGGTCTGCACCAGCACGGTGGCAACGGGACCACGGCCCTTGTCGAGCTGGGCCTCGATGACGACGCCTTCGGCGGTACGGTCCGGATTGGCCTTCAGGTCGAGAATTTCGGCCTGCAGCAGGATCGCCTCGAGCAGTTTGTCGAGATTGGTGCCCTTGGTCGCCGACACTTCGACGTCCAGAACTTCACCGCCCATGGATTCGACGAAAACCTCGTGGCGCAGCAGTTCGGAGCGCACCTTCTGCGGATCGGCATCATGCTTGTCGATCTTGTTGATCGCCACGATGATCGGAACGTCGGCCGCCTTGGCATGGCTGATCGATTCGATCGTCTGCGGCATGACGCTGTCATCGGCCGCAACCACCAGGATGGCGATGTCGGTCGCCTGGGCGCCACGAGCACGCATCGCCGTGAAGGCGGCGTGGCCGGGCGTGTCGATGAAGGTGATCTTGTGACCATTCTTCTCGACCTGGTAGGCGCCGATATGCTGGGTGATGCCGCCGGCTTCGCCGGAGACGACATTGGCGTTGCGGATCGCGTCGAGCAGCGAGGTCTTGCCATGATCGACGTGACCCATGATCGTCACGACCGGCGGACGCGAAACCAGGTCCTCGGCATTGTCGGCGATGTTGAACAGGCCTTCCTCGATGTCGGATTCGGCGACGCGGCGGACCGTGTGGCCGAATTCGGTGGCGACCAGCTCGGCCGTGTCGGCGTCGATGACGTCGCCCGGCTTCAGGATCTGGCCCTGCTTCATGAAGAACTTGACCAGGTCGACCGCGCGCTCGGACATGCGTTGCGCCAGTTCCTGGATGGTGATGGTCTCTGGCAGGATCACTTCGCGCATGACTTTCTCGCGCGGCTCATTGTGCATCGCGCGCTTGAATTTTTCCTGGCGGCGACGCATCGACGACAGCGAACGGGCTCGCGCATCTTCGTCGGACAATGCCGAATTCAGCGTCAGCTTGCCACGGCGGCGATCTTCCTCGCTCTTGGTCGGCTTGGCCGGACGCGCCACTTCAGGCGTGACCGGACGGCGCACCGGTGCGCCGGCACCAACCCGCTTCGGCTTGGCCACTTCCTCGTCATCGACTGTTGCCAGTTCGGCAGCCAATGGCGCGCGGCGACGCGCCTCTTCCTCGGCCCGACGGCGGGATTCGGCCTCGGTCTGCAACCGTGCTTCTTCCTCGGCCTGGCGGCGCGCGGATTCATCGCGTTCGCGCTTGCGGCGCTCTTCGTCCTCGGCGCGACGCTTGGCATCCTCGGCGGCGCGCTGGCGGTCCTCGACCTCGCGAACCTTCGAGCCCTCGAGCGCCCTGCGGCGTGCTTCCATTTCACTGCGCGACAGTTCGTTCAGCACCATGCCGCTGCGCTCGACCGGGGCCGGGGGCGGCGGGGGTGGCGGCGCCTTCGGTGCTTCCGGCACGACGACGGGTGCGGCCACGACCGCCGGCTTCGGTGTGAAGACGGGGGCGGCAACAGGCTCCGGCTTGTCGCCGGGCATCGAGAACTTGCGCTTCTTGGTTTCGACGACGACCTGCTTGGTGCGGCCGTGCGAGAAGTTCTGGCGCACAGTGCCCT
>NZ_RZRA01000682.1:0-3193 GCF_003998945.1 Mesorhizobium sp. M7A.F.Ca.CA.003.01.2.1
GCTTGCCTGTTGATATCAAACCCGAAAGACAGGATTGCCCGTGCAGGTACTCGTCCGCGACAATAACGTTGATCAGGCGCTTCGCGCTCTCAAGAAGAAGATGCAGCGCGAGGGCATTTTCCGCGAAATGAAGATGCGCGGTCACTACGAGAAGCCGTCCGAGAAGCGCGCCCGCGAAAAGGCTGAAGCCGTTCGCCGCGCCCGCAAGCTGGCCCGCAAGCGCGCCCAGCGCGAAGGCCTGCTGCCGATGACGCCGCGCCCTGTTGCTGCCGGCGCCGCTGGTGGTGCAGCTGGCGCTCCGCGTCCGCCGCGGTTCTAACGCCAATTTTTCGTCCTTTTCGAAGGATATCAGAGGTGGCGCGATGTGGAATCGCCGCCACCTTTTTGTTTTGATGTGACCGGTCCGGAGGGGGAGCCGGATCTGAACGACGCGGCTTGAAGTGAGGACAGGGCAGACATGAACGCAACGAGCGTGGAGCGCGGGACCGCATTGCGTGGTTTCGCCCTGACAGCGGCCCTGCTCTCCGGACTGGCGCTTGCCGGCTGCCAAACGGCGGGCCCGACCGGTGAATTCAACAACATCGACAAGGCGCAAGGCTCGAGCGAGAACATTTCCTCGCTGTCGGCGGTCATCCAGCGCAATCCCCAGGATCCCGAAGGCTACAATGTGCGCGGCTCGGCCTATGGCCGTGGCGGCCAATACCAGGCGGCGCTCAAGGATTTCAATCAAGCCATCCAGCTCAATCCGAATTTCTTCCAGGCCTATTCGAATCGTGCGCTCATCCAGCGCTTCCTCGGCAACCAGGAAGCCGCGCTCGCGGACTACAACCGTTCGATCCAGATCAACTCGAACTATGACGCCGCCTATATCGGCCGCGGCAATCTCTACCGCAAGGCGGGTCGCACCCAGGACGCCTTCAACGACTTTCAGAAGGCGATCCAGCTCGATACGACCGACGCGCGCGCCTACCACAATCGAGGCCTGATCTATCAGAGCCAGGGCCAGCACAAATTCGCCATCGAGGATTTCTCGACCGCCATCTCGCTGGCGCCGGACGCCGCCGAGCCCTACAACGGCCGCGGCCTCTCCTATCTGGCGACCAATGACGAGGACAACGCCTTCTCCGATTTCAACATGGCGATCAAGCTCGACGGCAAGAACGCCGAGGCCTGGGCCAACCAGGCGCTGATCTACGAGCGGCGCGGTGACAAGGCGAAAGCCGCGAAATCCTATAAGGAAGCCGTTCGCCTCGACCCGACCTACCAGCCGGCCAAGGATGGCCTCGCCCGCGTCAGCTGATCTCGGTTTCGGCAAACGCTTCCCATACAAATCCGCGTGACATCCAAATGCCGCGGGATCCTTGGCGTGTCCGAAAAGACGCACTTCGCAACCGCGCATTAACCCCGGCAGGAGGCTTTCGGCCCCTGCCTTGATCGCGCCAAGTTTTCAGCGGAACGGTCTGGCCTCCCAAGCCGTTATCGAAAAGCAATTTGCGAAAGGACCCTCCCATGATCAAGAAACTCGCCTGCGCCGCTGCCCTCGCCACGACGATGTTCGCGGTGGCTCCAGCCAGCGCCGGCAAGCTGCAACTCGGCACGCTCGATTGCACCATCGACGGCGGCACCGCTTATATCGTCGCTTCCAACAAGGGCGTGTCCTGTGTCTTCCGGCCTCATCATCACGGGCCGTCCGAGGTTTACACAGGCGTCATCTCCAAGATCGGCCTCGATGTCGGCCAGACGCATCAGGGCCAGCTCGTTTGGGCCGTGCTGGCTGCGACCCGGGACCGTGACGGAGGCGATCTCGCCGGCAGCTATTACGGCGTCAACGCCGAGGCGAGCGTGGTGACCGGCGGCGGCGCCAATCTGCTGGTTGGCGGCTTGGACAGCGCCTTCATGCTGGAGCCGCTCAGCGTCCAGGCGCAGACCGGCGTCAACCTTGCCGTGGCCGTGACCTCGCTCCAGCTGATCCATTCATTCAAGTGATCGCATGGAGCCGTGCGCTCCATGACCCCTCACCCCGCGGCGCGGAACCAGATAGGATGGTTCCGCGCCGTTGATTTTTGAGGGGACCATCATGCTGAAGACAGCCATCGCTGCCATATTCGCTACCGTGTTTGTCGGAGCAGCGCAGGCGCAGGACCGAGGCATAGAGCTCGGTACGCTTGACTGTGCCATTGGCGGCGGCACCGGCTTCATCTTCGGCTCGAGCAAGGATCTGAGCTGCACCTTCAACCCCGCCGACAAGAGCTTCGCGTCGGAAGCCTATTTCGGCGCCGTCAACAAATACGGCCTCGACATCGGCACGACGAAGCAGACGGTCATGCAGTGGATCGTGCTGACGCCGCTGAAGAACATCTACGCGCCGGGTGCGCTGGCCGGCGACTACATCGGCGCCAGCGCCGAGGTGACGGCCGCCGTCGGCGCCGGCGCCAATCTGCTGGTCGGCGGCTCCTCGCAAGCCTTCACCTTGCAGCCGCTCAGCTTGCAGACGCAGACCGGCATGAACCTCGCGATCGGCGTCAGCCAGTTCCAGCTGCGCAGCACCGAGAACTGATCGCGCAACGAACCCGCCAATCGGAAAGGCTGCCGCGCGAACGGTCCTCAAAAAACCGCTTGAGCTCAACCCCGGTTGAGGTTTTACAAGCCTGCCCCGAACGAAACAACGCCTCGATGCGGCGCCCGATCCGGCGCTGTCGAACCGCATGGTCCTGCCGGAAAGCCGCACTGGCTTCTGGCGTCCTGCGCTGGCGTCGAGATATGCAAGACAGGGGTGGAAATGACCGAGATCAGCACAAACAAGGTCGACTGGCGCGGATTATGGGCAAGCGGCGACCTGGCGCGCTTCTGCTTCATCAGCCTCGGCATCCTGTTGCACGCCACCAACGAGACGATGGTGGCAACGGTGATGCCGGCCATGGTCGGCGAACTGGCGGGCGTGCAGCTCGTCGGCTGGTCGCTGGCGATCTACGAACTCGGTGCCATCGTTGCCGGCGCGGCCGCCGGACGGCTGGTGAGTTATGTCCCCTTGCGCACCAACATGGTGGTCGCAGCCCTGCTCTACGCAGCAGGCGCCCTGATCTGCGCCACCTCGCCTTCCATGCAACTGTTCCTCGCCGGCCGCCTGATCGAAGGACTTGGCGGCGGTGCGCTGGTGTCGCTGGCCTTCGTCTCGGTCGAACGACTGTTCTCG
>NZ_RZRA01000683.1:0-3178 GCF_003998945.1 Mesorhizobium sp. M7A.F.Ca.CA.003.01.2.1
GGCTATCGCATCCGGGTCGCCTGCCGGCGGCCCGATCTCGCCGGCCATTTGCAGCCGCTCGGCAATGTCGGCCAGATCCAGCCGGTCCAGGCCAATGTGCGCGTGCGCTGGTCGGTAGACCGCGCCGTGCAAGGCGCCGACCATGTCGTCAATCTGGTCGCCATCCTGCATGAGAGCGGCCGGCAGAAATTCTCCGCCGTGCACGAGTTCGGCGCCCGCGCAGTGGCCGAGGCCGCGCGCTCGGTCGGCGCCGGCCTGACCCACATTTCTGCGCTTGGCGCCGATCTGGACTCCGAATCAGACTACGCGCGCACCAAGGCGCTTGGCGAAAAGGCTGTGCTGGAGACGATCAAGGACGCCGTGATCTTCCGGCCGTCGATCAATTTCGGACCCGAAGACGGCTTCTTCAACCGCTTCGCCAACATGGCGCGCTATTCGCCGGTGCTGCCGCTGATCGGCGGCGGCCAGACCAAGTTTCAGCCGGTCTATGTCGGCGACGTGGCCGAAGCGGTGGCGCGCTCGGTCGACGGCAAGGTGGATGGCGGCCAGATCTATGAACTCGGCGGACCGAAGGTGCTCACCTTCAAGCAGTGTATGGAAGAGCTGCTCGACGTGATCGAGCGCAAGCGGCTGCTGGTGCCGGTTCCGTGGTGGGTGGCCAACATCCAGGCCTCGATCCTCGGTCTCCTGCCCAACCCGCTGCTGACCAAGGACCAGGTGATGCAGCTGCGCGAGCACAACATCGTTTCGGACGCCGCCAACCAGACCAACAGGACGCTTGCGGGGCTAGGCATCCAGCCGCAGTCGATCGCGACGATCCTGCCCAGCTATCTCTGGCGCTACCGCGCCGCCGGCCAGTTCCAGCAACGCAAGCCCGCGGCCTAATTCGGCGCAACTGCCTGAAGGTGTCACGCCTAACGCGGCGTGACCTGCATCGGTAGACCGCCTTGCGGCTGCGTGGTCAGTTTCTGTACCGGCCAGGGTTTCGTTTCGGCGGTGGTGTCGAAGCGGAAGCGCGACAGCATGATCGCCAGCGCGATGATCGCCTCCTGCATGGCGAAGCTGGCGCCGATGCAGACGCGTGGGCCGGCGCCAAACGGCAGATACTGGAAGCGGTCGATCTTTTCGCGATTTCCCGGGTGGAAGCGTTCCGGCAGGAAGGCATCCGGCCGGTCCCACAGTTTCCTGTGGCGATGCACGACCCAAGGCATCACCAGCACCGCGGCGTGCTTGGGGATATGAAGATCCTTCCACATTTCCGGTTCGATCGGCTCGCGGTTGATCGACGGCGCCGGCGGATAGAGCCTGAGCGCTTCGTCGAAAGCCGCGCGCGTGAAGGGCATGGCATCGAGCCATTTCGTCGGATCGGGCTCGCGCGCCAGCACCTGGTCGATCTCCTGCTCGACCCGGTTGCGCTCCCACGGTGATTCAGCCAGGCAATAGAGCGTCCAGCCGAGCGCACGCGCCGTCGTCTCATGGCCGGCGCCGATGAAGGTGATGATATTGTCCTCGACCTCGGCCCGCGTCAGTCCGTCGGGTCCCTCGGCCTTGAGCAGCAGTGTCAGGAAATCCTGCGGCACGGCATCGGGATCGCGCTTGAATTTCGCTTCGCGCATCTTGACCGTGTCGGTGACGATCTTGCGGAAATAGGCCATGGTCTTGCGGCCACGGATGCGGGTCAGCCTCGGCAGCCAGTCGGGCGCACGCAACAGGTCGAGCGGATCGACGCGACCCATGGTCTCGAACAGGCGGTCGATCTCGTTGGCGAAACTGCCGGGCTCGCCTGATATCTCGCCGGAAAACAGCGTCTCGGCCAGGATGTCATAAGTGAGCAGCGTCATGTCATGGGCGATGTCAGACGTGCCGCCGTCTTCGTAACGGGTGACGAAGTCCTGCGTGCGCCTCAGCATCGGCTGGGCGAAGCCGAAGATGTGGCGCGGCGTGAACACCGGCGCCATCGCCTTGCGCGACCGCTTCCAGACCTCGCCCTCGGCGGTGAGCAGGCCGTCGCGCAGGATCGGCCGCAGGATCTTCTGGCGCACCGTCGCCATCTTGTAGTTCCTGGCGTTGTCGACCAGCACATGCCGGATCAGGGCGGGATCATTGGCGACGATCAGATGTCCGCCAACGCCGTTCGCCGAGATCCACGGCTCGTTGTAGGTATGCTCACCCCACAATTCGAGCGGGTTGCGGTAGACGATGCGGATCATCTCTAGCGTCGAGGGCGGCGTCGTGCGCGGCTTCGGCGCCGGGGGAATGAAGGGGGCGGGCTGGATGTCCATGCTGTGCTCCGCTGATGACCCAATGTAGTGGGCCGCAAAGCAGGCGTCCATGTGACCGAACGGCAAGGCCCTACTCTCCGGAATGTGACCGGTTACCGCGAGGTGCCTTCTTGTTGCCCCGAGCGGCATGCCCTAGGTGGCAGTCACCAATGGATACCGCCACCGCAGGAGCCCAGCTTGAAGCACCAGTTGAACATCATCATCGGCAGCACGCGGCCAGGCCGCGCCGGACCGATTTTTGCCGAGTGGCTGGAGAGGTTCGCGCGCGAGCACGGGAAATTCGAGCCTGTACTGACCGACATCGATGCGTTCAAGCTTCCGGTGCTGGACGAACCGCACCATCCAAGGCTTGGCAACTACCAGAACGATCATACCAAAGCCTGGTCCAAGGCGATCGATGCCGCCGATGCCTTCGTCTTCGTGGCGCCGGAATACAATTATTTCGTGGCGCCGGCGATCGTCAACGCGATCGACTATCTCTCGCGCGAATGGAAGTACAAGGCAGCCGCCATTTTCAGCTATGGCGGCGTCTCCGGCGGCCTGCGCGCGGCGCAAGCGCTGAAGCCGCTGCTGACCTCGGTAGGTGTCATGCCGATCCCGGAAGGCGTCGCGCTGCCGATGTACCAGAAACTGCTCGACGAAAATGGCGCTTTCAACGCCAGCGAACAGGTGCAGGGCGGAGCCAAAACCATGCTCGACGGGCTGCTGCGCTGGAGCGAGGCTTTGAAGCCGATGCGGGCAGGCTGAAAACGCTGGTCTTCCGCAAAAAACCCCGGTTTGCTGCCATAGAGAGGTGGTCGTGCACAGGAACGAACTGGGGGGCAGTTCGATTTGCGCTTGCTGTTTGCCTTGCTGCCTATGCTCACCACCGCCACCGCAGTGGTGGCGCCTGGCCC
>NZ_RZRA01000684.1:0-3174 GCF_003998945.1 Mesorhizobium sp. M7A.F.Ca.CA.003.01.2.1
GTGCTGTCGATGAACCGTGCCGTCGAGGTCGACGAGAAGAACGCGCCCGAATATTACGCCATCGTCCAGTCGCTCGCCAAACAGGCCGGCCTGCCCATGCCGAAGACCTACCTGATCGACAATCCGCAGCCGAACGCCTTTGCCACCGGCCGCAACCCGCAGAACGCGGCGGTCGCTGCCTCCACCGGCCTGTTGCAGGCGCTGACGCCTGAAGAGGTCGCAGCCGTCATGGCGCACGAACTCGCCCATGTGCAGCACCGCGACACGCTGACCATGACGATCGTCGCCACCTTTGCCGGTGCCATTTCGATGCTCGGCAATTTCGCCTTCTTTTTCAGTGGCAATCGCGACAACAATCCGTTCGGCTTTGTCGGCGTGCTGGCGGCGATGATCGTAGCGCCCTTTGCCGCGATGGTCGTGCAGATGGCGGTCAGCCGCACCCGCGAATACGAGGCCGACCGACGTGGCGCCGAAATCTGTGGACACCCGCTCTGGCTGGCATCGGCGCTTGACAAGATCGCCCGCGGCGCCGAACGCATCCGCAACCCCGATGCCGAGCGCAATCCCGCGACCGCGCATCTCTTCATCATCAATCCCCTTCACGGCGAGCGCATGGACAGCCTGTTCTCCACCCACCCCGCCACTGAGAACCGCATTGCAGCCTTGCAGGCGATGGCGCGCGACATGGCCGGCAGCGAAACCCGGGCTGCACCGCGCCAGGCCCCAACGCCACGCCAGGCGGACGAACTGCGGCCATCCGGCCCGTGGGATCAGACAGCACGGCCCGAGCAGCCGGCGGAGCCCGCCAAGCCCAAATCCAACCCATGGGGTCGCAATCCGACCGGGCCCAGGGGCCGGTGGTCGTGAGCGTGGCGGACAGAGGACCTCGACGCACGGTTTCAGGTGATCAGGAACACAGGGACGGCGGCGACTTCGTCGCCGGTCTCGCCGCGCGCAAGGCAGCGGCCCGCCTGCTGGCCGCCGTCATCGATGCCAGGACACCGCTTGACGGGCTGACCGATCACGAGAACGGCCACCCGCAATACAAGGCGCTCGATTTGCGCGATCGCGGCCTTGTCCGCGCCATTCTGGTCACCGCGCTGCGCTATCGCATGACCATATCGGGGCTCTTGGCGCGGCGCCTGGAAAAGCCGCTGCCGCCCAATGCCACGGCGCTGTCGCACATATTGCATGTGGCGGCCGCACAGATCCTGTTCCTCGATATTCCCGACAGCGCCGCCGTCGACATTGCGGTGACCCATGCCAAGTCCGATCCGCGCACGGTGCGGTTCTCCGGCCTCGTCAATGGCGTGCTGCGCACACTGGCACGGGCCAAGGAAACGGAATTGCCTGCCGCCCTTGCCGCCACCGACGAGGCGCCCGAATGGTTTTCCGACAGGCTGAAGACTACCTACGGCAACGAAAAGGCCAGACAGATCCTCGAAGCGCACCGCGTTGAGGCGCCGGTCGACTTCTCGGTCAAGGCCGATCCCGGACTCTGGGCCGAAAAACTCGGCGGCATCGTCCTGCCGACCGGCACGGTGCGGGTCGAGAATCTTGTCGGTCCTGTCACCGAATTGCCTGGCTTTGCCGAGGGCGCCTGGTGGGTCCAGGACGCCGCGGCCAGCCTGCCCGCCCGACTGTTCGGCGATGTCACGGGATTGCGGGTTGCCGATCTCTGCGCCGCGCCCGGCGGCAAGACCGCGCAGCTGATCGTTGCCGGCGCGAAGGTCACCGCCGTCGACACGTCAAAAAACCGGCTTGCGCGGCTGACGCAGAATCTCGAGCGCCTCGGCCTGTCCGCCGAGATCGTCCAGGCCGACCTGCTCAAATTCGAGCCGAAGGAATTGTTCGACGCCGTTCTCCTCGACGCGCCCTGCTCGTCGACCGGCACGGTGCGGCGGCACCCCGACGTGCCATGGACCAAGACTTCTGCCGATGTCGAAAAACTGGCCGACCTGCAGCGCAGGCTGCTCGCCCGCACTGTGACGCTGGTGAAGCCCGGCGGCAGGATCGTCTTTTCCAACTGTTCGCTCGATCCGCTCGAAGGCGAGGATCTCTGTCGCGCCTTTCTCGCCGGCACGCCTGAAATCACCAATGATCCGCTGCTGCAAGGCGAGATCGCCGGCATCGCTCCATTCCTGACGCCGCAAGGCACGCTGCGCACCACGCCCGCCGACCTGGACCTCGGCGCGCCGGAACGCTCAGGCCTCGACGGCTTCTTCGCCGCTCGCATGCGGCGAGCCGGCTAGGGCTTGAACTGCCGGATTTGCTGCCTTTTTTAGGCAGGACCGGGGGCAGAAGCAGGTGAACCGGCCCGGGCTCGTGGAATTCGCCTTCGCACGAATCGTGCAATCATGTAGACTCGGCGCCGGGGTAGAGGACGATCAGGAGGGGTTTTGGCACTGGCTGCCAGCAGCACGACGCGTCTGTGGACGCTTGTCGCGAAGGAGTTCTGGCGCAAAACGCGCCGGCGCCTGCGCGCCGGGCCTGTCTATCGCTGGCGCTATTCCGGCCGCACGCCGGAACGTGTGCTGATCGCACCGCCGGACCTGCGCCTCGCCGACCCGCAGATCGCACTCGAGATCTATTACGGCCGCTATCCCCTGTCGGGGCATCTGGTCGAGACCGGCGGCAAGTCGCCTTTCCAGATCAACGTGCCCAATCACGGGTGGCAGAAGACGCTGCACGGCTTTCGCTGGCTGCGCCATAGGCGCGCCGCCGGCACGGAGCTTGCCGCGGCCAATGCCCGCGCCCTGGTCTCCGATTGGATCACCATGCATGGCAGCCATATTTCCGGCATCGCCTGGGAGCCCGGCACGACGGCCAAGCGCATCATCGCCTGGTTGCAGCACTCCTCGGTCGTATTGCAGGGCGCCGAGTTCCCTTTCTACCGCGCCTTCCTGAAGTCGGTTGCCATGCAGATCCGCTATCTCAGGTCGATGGCGCGCGAAATGCCCGACGGCAAGGACAGGCTGCGGGCCCGCATCGCGCTCGCCTTCGCTGCCTTGTCCCTGCCGGCGCCGGCATCGGCGCTGCGTGGCGCGACCCGCAACCTTGCCGAGGAACTCGACCGCCAGATCCTCGCCGATGGCGGGCACATTTCGCGCAATCCGATGGTCGTCCTGGAAATCCTCGCCGACCTTCTGCCGCTGCGCCAGACCTATGCCAACC
>NZ_RZRA01000685.1:0-3172 GCF_003998945.1 Mesorhizobium sp. M7A.F.Ca.CA.003.01.2.1
ATCTTCACCACCGCTGAACTGGTGCCCGACCGCGCCGAAATCGACCATTGCGGCTCCTGCCGCGCCTGCCTCGACGCATGCCCGACCGATGCTTTTCCGGCGCCCTACCGGCTCGATGCGCGGCGCTGCATTTCCTATCTCACCATCGAGAACAAGGGGCCGATTCCGCACGAATTCCGCGAAAAGATCGGCAACCGCATCTATGGCTGCGATGACTGTTTAGCCGCCTGCCCGTGGAACAAATTCGCCCGGGCGGCTTCGGAAGCAAAACTCGCCGCGCGCGATGATCTGCGCGAACCACCGCTCGCCGACCTTTTGGGTCTCGATGACGCGGCCTTCCGCGCTTTCTTCTCCGGTTCGCCGATAAAACGCATCGGCCGCGATCGGTTCATCCGCAACGTGCTGATCGCCGCCGGCAATTCCGGCGATGCCTCTCTTGCCGACACTGTGCGCGCCTTGCTGGACGATGCCTCGCAGCTGGTGCGGGGCGCGGCAATTTGGGCGCTGGCGCGGCTGGTGCCCGATGCCGAATATTCAGAAAGGGCAGCCCTCGGCCTGAAAACCGAGAGCGACGAAGCCGTGCGCGACGAATGGCGTCTGGCGCGGCCAACCAGGGCGAATGCATGAGCGAAAAGCAGATATTCATCTTCGGCGCCGGCTATTCCGGCAGGGCTTTTGCTCGGGCCAACAAAGGCGCCGCGACGATCTTCGGCACGACACGCTCGCCGGAAAAATTCGAGACGCTACGGCAGGCCGGCATCGCCCCGCTGCTGTTCGACGGTGCGCTGACCGAGGAAATCGGCGATGCACTGGAAAAGACAACGCATCTGCTGATTTCGGTCGCCCCGGAGGAGGCTGGCGATCCCGTGCTGGGTGCCGCCCGAGAGGCAATCGCTCAAATGCCGGCGCTGGAATGGATCGGCTATCTCTCTACGGTCGGGGTTTACGGCAATTATGACGGCGCCTGGGTCGATGAAACGGCTGAATGCCGGCCGGTGTCGAAGCGTTCGATGATGCGGGTGGCGGCAGAGCAGGACTGGCTGGAGCTGGGCCGCGAGATTCGCCGGCCGGTGGCGATCCTGCGACTCTCCGGCATTTACGGGCCGGGCCGCAATGCCCTGCTCAATCTGGAAAACGGCAGCGCAAGGCGGCTGGTCAAGCCCGACCAAGTGTTCAACCGCATTCATTGCGACGACATTGCAGGCTCCCTGTGGCAGCTCATCCAAGGCAATAAAGGCGGCATCTTCAACGTCACCGACGATCTGCCGGCGCCGCCGCAGGACGTCGTCGCCTATGCCGCATCATTGATGGGCATCGAACCGCCGCCCGAGATTCCTTTCGACGCCGCCCAACTTTCGCCCATGGCGCGGTCCTTCTATGGCGAGAACAAGCGCGTCGGCAACGCGGCGATCAAGGCGGCGGGCTATTCCCTGCGCTTTCCGGACTACCGCGCCGCCTTCGACCATATGTGGGCGAGCGGCGACTGGCGCGACGGCGAGGCGCGCAGCCCGATGAAGCGCTAAAAGCAATTCCAGGAAAAGTGTGACACGGTTCTCCGTCCGGGATTGCGTCAAAACAGAGATAGAGCGGTTCACCGTTTCGGTGAACCGCTCTATCGATCGAAGCGTTCCGCGTTGCATGCTATGATTCGGCCTGGTGGGGATCCGGTTTCATGAAAACACCGATACAGCCATCTCTCGGCAAAAAATTCAGGCTGGCGGCCGCTCTCGGCCTGTTCGTCCTTGCCGGTCTAGCCGTACGGCCGGCCGCGGCCGAGGAACGGGCAAAAGACCTGTTCGGCGCCAAGAAACTGCCAGCCGCGAGCGCGGCGCAATCGATCGGCTTCTATTCCAAGGGCTGTTTTGCCGGCGGCGTCGCCATTCCCATGGACGGTCCGACCTGGGAGGTGATGCGGCCGTCCCGCAACCGTCGCTGGGGCCATCCGGCTATGATCGCGGTGATCGAGAAATTGTCGCGCGACGCGGCAGCCGATGGTTGGCCGGGCCTGCTGATCGGCGACATTTCGCAGCCGCGCGGCGGCCCGATGCTGACCGGGCATGCCTCGCACCAGATCGGGCTCGACGCCGACATCTGGCTGACGCCGATGCCCAGCCGCCCGCTGTCGATGGCGCAGCGCGAATCGATGAGCGCCACCTTGATGGTCGATGAGAAGACCCATCTGGTGAAGGACGCGCTGTGGACGCCGGCGCACACAAGGCTTCTGAAGCGGGCGGCGAGCTACAGCCAGGTCGAGCGCATCCTGGTCAATCCGGGCATCAAGAAGAAACTCTGCGACACCGTCAGGGGCGACCGCGGCTGGCTGCGCAAGATCCGGCCGTTTTGGGGCCACGACTATCATTTTCACATGCGCATCGGCTGTCAGCCGGGATCCCCCGGCTGCAAGGCGCAGGAAGCGACGCCGGACGATGACGGTTGCGGCAAGCCATTGGCCTGGTGGTTCACGCAGGAGCCGTGGCGGCCCAACAAGAACCCGGATGCCCCCAAGGCACGCGACCTGATGACGATGGCGAACCTGCCGAGCGAATGCCGCGCCGTGCTCGACGCGCCGGGGCCGGCCTCGGCCGAGGCGGCGACCTATCATGGCGGCGGCGTGCCGGTCGCGGCTGCCGCACCCGAACCCGAAGCGCCGTCATTGTCCGCCACGCCGGCCGCCGCCGG
The DNA here is from genome assembly GCF_003998945.1 of Mesorhizobium sp. M7A.F.Ca.CA.003.01.2.1. Taxonomy (NCBI): domain Bacteria; kingdom Pseudomonadati; phylum Pseudomonadota; class Alphaproteobacteria; order Hyphomicrobiales; family Phyllobacteriaceae; genus Mesorhizobium; species Mesorhizobium sp. M7A.F.Ca.CA.003.01.2.1. The sequence goes on from NZ_RZRA01000685.1 coordinate 2,680, forward strand.
CTTGCCAAGTACGGTGAACGCCTTCACGGCGACCCCCGAGACCGGCGTGCCGCTGCCGCGACCGCGGCCGCCAGGAAACTGACGGTCACGGCCCAATCGGTTCGGGGCCTTATTTTTGCGAAACCGTGTCGGTTTGGCCGCACAGCCGGCCTCAGCGCGCCGCCGGGGTCGAAAACCGTTTCCCTTTTCAAACCCATGCGCTAGTCAACGGAAGAACGGCTAGATGCCGTCGGTGGCGCCGGAGACGGACGAGAGCATGCCAGGCACAGGCGACGACGATACTTTGTTGCGGTTTCCGATCCTTATCGGCGACATCGGCGGCACCAATGCGCGCTTTTCGATCGTGCTCGACGCCAATTCCGAGGCAGGCGAGCCGACCATCGTCCAGACGGCGAACTACAACACCATCGACGAGGCGATCCAGGCGGCCGTGCTCGATCGCTCGTCGGTGCGTCCCAATTCGGCGGTGCTGGCGGTGGCCGGTCCGGTCGAC